>JAKONM010000193.1 GCA_022701925.1 Microbacteriaceae bacterium | reverse complement strand
CTCGGTCTCATCGCCCGTGCTCCAGGAGAGCAAGTGGTCGTCGCCGTGCCCGCTGACGAACCCCAGCGCCTCCAGCACCGGCCCGAACTGCGCCCGCCCGCGCTCGAGGTCGAGCACCGTGATGCCGAGGTGGTCGAGCAGCGCCATGCGGCCGGACGCTAGCGCGCGGGCCGGACCACGACCAGCCCGGGCGCGAAGAACGGATTCAGCCGCGATGCGGAACACGGCTGCCCGCGGGAGCGCTCCTCGCTCACCGAGCGAATGTGGCCGTTCCCCGCGGCGACGAGAAGGTGACGACGCCGTCGTGCTGCCTCATGCGGAGAACGCCGTGGAAGAAGTCGCTCACCGCTCCGTCGTCGGCTGCGCGGACGCCCGGGCAGCCCATCATGGTCGAGGCGCCCCCGGTCGCGACCACGGCCTCGCCGTCCGGCTGCAGCTCGGCGGACAGAGCGTTGCAGCGGCCCAGCAGTCCGGCCGTGAGCCGGCCGTTGAGATGATGGAACGAGAGCCGGAACGGCCGCGCAGCGAGGAAGGCCACCGAGCCGGTGCCGCCGGTCGAGCGGTACTCGCCGCAACGGAAGGGCGCGACGTGCGCGGGGACGCAGCGTCGATCGTTCCGGGCGATCTGCGGCTGCCCGATCGGCGCCGAGCCCTGGTACTCGAAGAAGACGGCGGTGCGTCCGCTCCCGAAGGACTCCGCGGTCTCGGTGCGGAGGCTGCTCCGCAGGAACGAGCGCGCCCATCCGGCCTCTCCCGTCGACCTGGAGCCGCAGCGCCCCGTGTCGAAGCGCGGCGCACCCGCTCGCTCCGCGATCCGCTCCGGGAAGCGCCGGCGGCGATCGGGGTCGGCGACGAACCGCATCGGCACCTCCGCGGTCCAGCACCCGCTCCCCGCCAGCAGCACGAGCCCGTCTGCCCGAACGGTGAAGGAGATCTGCAGCGGCTGCTGCCGAGGCCCGCCGCCGACGCCTCGGACGGCCTCACCGCCGAACGTGGACCGGTAGGTGCCGCACTGCAGCGGGAAGACCGCCGTCGGCCGACAGGCGGGGGGCGGGTCCACGACGATGTGCAGGTTGGCGTCCGACGCTGCCGCGCGAGCCGCAGGAGCCGTCGTGGCCGGCTCTGCTGCGGCACTGAACAGCACGACGACCGCCCCGAGCACGACGACCACGAGTGCGGCGACCAGGACGACTGCTCGCCCCCCGAAGCGGCCCGGGGCAGACGCGCTCATGCGGCAAGCATGCAGCACGGGCCACCCGCGGGGGCGGATGCAGAAGGCCCGATCGGTCAGGCGGTCTGCCTGCCCCGATCGGGCCTCCACATGCGGTCGGGCTGACAGGATTTGAACCTGCGACCCCCTGACCCCCAGTCAGGTGCGCTACCAAGCTGCGCTACAGCCCGCGGTGACCTGCGAGAGGGTGGAGCCCCTCGCAGGCCTCGAACAGTGTAGCCGGAGGCGGCACCGCGTCATCGACGGACCGCCCCCGGCAGGGCTCGGCCGGTGTCCACGTCCGCATGGACCCACCGATGCGCCCGTGGGCACCGGCCGAGGTGTGGGAGAAGGCGTCAGACCGCCTGCTCGAGCTCGGCGACCTCGTCGTCGGTCAGCTCCAGGTCGGCCGCCTTCATGTTGTCCTCGAGGTGATCGACGGACTTGGTGCCGGGGATCGGCAACATGACCGGCGAGCGCTTCAGCAGCCACGCCAGCGCGAGCTGCGACGGCGAGGCGTCGTGCTTCTTGGCCAGCTCGTCCAGCTTGCCGCCCGGCTTCGCCAAGCCGCCCGTCGCCAGGGGGAACCAGGGGATGAACCCGATGCCGTTCGCCTCGGAGTAGTTCAGCAGGTCCTCCGCGTCGCGCTTCGCGAGGTTGTAGAGGTTCTGCACCGACACGATCTCGGCGATCTGCTGCGCCTGCTTCAGCTGGTCGACGCTCACCTCGGAGAGACCGATGTGGCGGATCTTGCCCTCGTCCTGCAGCTTCTTGAACTCGCCGACCTGGTCCTCCAGCGGCACCTTCTCGTCGATCCGGTGCAGCTGGAACAGGTCGATGGTGTCCAGCTTCAGACGGCGGAGGCTCATCTCGCACTCCTGGCGCAGGTACTCGGGGCGCCCCACCGGCGGCCACTCGTTCGGGCCGGTGCGGGTCAGACCGGCCTTGGTCGCGATGACCAGGCCGTCCTTGTAGGGGTGCAGGGCCTGCTGGATCAGCTCCTCCGCCACGTAGGGGCCGTAGGAGTCGGCGGTGTCGATGAAGTCGACGCCCAGCTCGACCGCGCGCTTCAGCACGGCCTTGGCGCCGTCGATGTCCTTCGGGTAGCCCCAGACGCCGTCGCCGGTCAGCTGCATGCTGCCGAAGCCGAGCCGGCTGACCGTCAGGTCGCCGCCGAGCGTGAACGTTCCGCCGGGAGAGGTCGTTGTCGTGTCAGTCACGGAACGGCAGCGTGCGCCCGGTTCCTGAGTGCCGCGTCCAGGTGCGCCGTGAACGCCGAAGGGCCCGCTCCGGCGTGGAGCGGGCCCTTCGCAGCGATCGGCTCAGGCCTGCGGGGCGGCGGCCTCCGCCTGCGCCTGCTGCTCCGTCCATTGCTTGCGCACGTCGTCCATGTCGAGGCCCTGCACCTGCTCGATCAGGCTCTCGAGCGCCTGGCCGGGCAGCGCGCCCGGCTGGCCGAACACGGGGATGCCGTCGCGGTAGACGATCAGCGTGGGGATCGAGGTGATGCCGTACATGCCGGCCAGCTGCTGCTGGTCCTCCGTGTCGACCTTCGCGAACGTGATGTCCGGGTGCGTCTCGCTGGACTGCTCGAACACCGGCGCGAACTGCCGGCAGGGGCCGCACCACGCGGCCCAGAAGTCGATGAGGACGGTGCCGTCCGCAACCGTCTCGTTGTGGTTCTCGATCGTCAGGATCTTCGTCGCCATGCCGGGTTCAACGCGTGCGGCCGACGTGCATTCCCGCGCCCTAGCGTGCGGGTCATGAGCACCACAGTGATCGTCGGAGGACACGGGAAGGTCGCGCTGCTGCTGGCCGCGGCCCTCAGCGGGCAGGGCCACGGGGTGCGCAGCACCATCCGGGACGAGGCGCAGGGCGCGGACATCGAGGCGGCGGGCGCGACGCCTTGGACGCTCGACATCGAGGCCGCGGACGCGGGCGACTTCGCGGAGGCCTTCGGTGAGGCGGACGCGGTCGTGTTCAGCGCGGGCGCGGGCGGGAAGGGCGGTGCCGACCGCACCCGGGCCGTCGACCTGCAGGGCGCGCTGAAGGCGATCGCCGGCGCCGAGCAGGCGGGGGTGAAGCGGTTCGTGATGGTGTCCGCCATCGGGGTCGACGAGCCGCTGGCCGACGACACGGCCGACGGCTGGCGCGCCTACGTGGAGTCGAAGCGCGACGCGGACGCGGCGCTGCGCCATTCCGGGCTGGACTGGACCATCGTGCGGCCGGGCGGCCTGACCGACGACCCCGCCTCCGACCGGGTGGCGATCGCGACGCGGCTGGAGCGCGGGCAGGTGTCCCGGGCGGACGTCGCCGCGGTGATCGTCGCCGTGCTGCAGGACGACTCGACGATCGGCGCGCAGTTCGAGCTGACCAGCGGGGAGCAGACGACCTCGGAGGCGATCGCCTCCCTGCGCTGACCGCTGCCCCTCCGCACCCTTCCTGGATCCGCAGAACCTCCGCGGATCCGCAGTTCTGCGGCGACACGCCGTAGCTGAGTGCGCTCGGCCCGGCGTGTCGGTCAGGAACTGCGGATCCGCGAGTCAGCGGCGGGAGCCGGCTGGTGCGGGTCGGCGGTCTGCCGCGCGCCGCGGGCGCGTGCGACGCGGCACCACGTGCGGCTCGGCGCCTGCCGCCCGGGGTTCCTCCCGCTGCAGCTTGACCAGCACGACGCCGGTGAGGATCAGCGCGCCGCCCCCGAACTGGATCGGTGCAGGCAGGTCGCCCAGCAGCACCCGGGCCGCCAGCACCGCGAACAGCACCTCGAACAGGCCCACGAAGCTGGCGACGCGGCTGCCCAGCCGCTTGCCGCCCGCGATGCCCAGCAAGTAGGCGGACAACGTCGAGACCAGCACCATCACCGCGGCGGACAGCCACCACGGCGCCCGCGAGCCGGCCAGCACCACGTCGGTGAAGGCGAAGGTCATCGGCGCGATCCCGACCGCCGCGAGCAGGCCCAGCAGCACGCAGCCGACCAGCATGGAGGCGGCGAGCAGCACGAACGGGTGCAGCTCCGGGTCCAGGCGGGCGTTGATCACGTAGTAGACGGCCACGCCCACCGCCGCGACCAGGGCGAGCGCGGGACCGACCAGGTCGGTGCTGCCCGAGCCGCCCAGGTCGACGACCAGCAGCAGCCCGATCACCGCCAGGGCGGACCCGGCCAGCGTCGGCGCGCCCGGGCGGGTGCGGGAGCGGGCCCAGGTCCACAGGACCAGCAGCACGGGCGCCAGGTACTCGATCAGCAGCGCGGCGCCCACGGGCATCCGCGTGATCGCGGAGTAGAAGAGCAGCTGCGTGCCGACGACCGCGAACACGCCGTAGGCCAGGATCGTGCGCCAGTTCCGGCCGAGCACGCCCCACCGTCCGCGCAGCAGCACGATCGCGGGGATCGACAGCGCCAGGAAGGTGCCGGCGCAGCGCGCCAGCACGGCGGCCGACGAGCTCCAGCCGGCGTCGAGCAGCGGGCGCACGAACGGCCCGCCGATGCCGAACGCGAAGGCCGCCATGATCGCGAGCGGCAGTCCGATCGCGGTGTCCGACCTGCGCACGGCCTCCCCTTCCTGGTCATGAGTCAAACGCGCTACACTCATGACATCCGGGAGAAGCCTATCCGGATGCGGTCAGGAGTCAAATGCTGTTCACCCGTGACGTCGAACTCGGTCTGCAGGCCGCCGTCGGCCTGGTCAACACGCTGCCCGACGTCACCGACTCGGGCGAGGACGGCCTGGCGACCATGGAGCAGCTGGACACCTGGTTCGAGCGCGAGGCCTTCACCGGCGAGCGCCGCCGCGACGCCCGCGAGCTGTCGTCGATGCGCGCGCTGCGCGAGCGCCTGCGCGGGCTGTGGGAGGCGGACACCGACGAGCAGGCGGTGGAGCGCGTGAACGCCATGCTGCGGGACGGCCAGGCGCTGCCGCAGGTCGTGGATCACGACGGCGTCGGCTGGCACATCCACGCGACCCGCGCCGACGCGCCGCTGGCCGACCGCGTGATGGTCGAAATCGCGATGGACTGGGTCGACGTGCTGCGGCAGGGCGAGCGCCCCCGGATGAAGACGTGCGCCGCCGACGACTGCGACGCGGTGCTGGTCGACTTCAGCCGCAACCGGTCCAAGCGCTTCTGCGACGTGGGCAACTGCGGCAACCGGATGAACGTGCGCGCGTTCCGCGCCCGCGGCGCGGCCGCGGAGGAGGAGTCCCGATGAGCCCCGACGCCCCGCCCGCCGTGCCCGACGAGGTGCTGGAGGACCTGCGCCGGCGGCTGCGCGCCAACCGGCTGGTCCCGGCGCCCGGCGACGGCTGGTCGCGCGGCACCGACCGCGGGTGGCTGGCGGGCCTGCTGCAGCACTGGTCGGAGGCGTACGACTGGCGCGCCGCCGAGCAGCACATCCGCTCCCTGCCCTGGCAGCGGGCGGGCGGGCTGCGCGTCGTGCACCAGCGCGGTCCCGAGGGCGCGCCCGTCGTCGTGCTGCTGCACGGGTGGCCCGACAGCGTGCTGCGGTTCTCGCGCGTGCTGCCGCTGCTGACCGACCTGACCGTCGTCGTGCCCGCGCTGCCCGGCTACCCCTTCTCCGACTCCCACGGCATGGCCGGCGCCGACATGGCGGACCCCGTGGCCGCGGCGATGACCGAGCTGGGGCACGAGCGGTACGTCGTCTCCGGCGGCGACATCGGGTCCGCCGTGGCGGAGGGTCTGGCGCGCCGATGCCCGGATCGCGTCTCCGCGCTGCACCTGACGGACGTGACGGTGCGGAACCTGGCGCTGGTGCCCGAGGAGCAGCAGACCGCGGAGGACCGCGAGTACCGGGCGCAGGCCGACCGCTGGCAGGCCGTCGAGGGCGCCTACGCCCACGAGCAGGCGACGCGGCCCGCCACGCTGGCCGCCGCGCTCGGCGACTCCCCCGCCGGGCTCGCGGCCTGGCTCGTCGAGAAGTACCGGGACTGGAGCGACTGCAGCGGCGACGTCGAGGCCGCCTTCCCGCGCGACGACCTGCTGACCTGGATCACCGCCTACTGGGTCACCGGCACCATCGGCACCTCGTTCGCGCCCTACAGCGAGCGCCTCGGCCCGGTCGCCGGCCGCGTCGCGGCGCCGACCGCGATCACGTACTTCCCGAAGGAGCTGCTGCACGCGCCGCGGTCGACCGCCGAGCACTGGCTCGACGTGCGCGAATGGCGCGAGGAGCCCTCCGGCGGCCACTTCGCCGCATGGGAGCGTCCGGAGGCGTGGGCCGCGGGCCTCCGGTCCGCGGTGGCGCTCGGGACCGCGGGCTGATCGGGGGCTCCGCGGGCTCATTCGGAGGCTGCGGCGCGCTCAGTGGGCAACCACCGCGGACTCGCATGACTGCCGAGAAGCCGAGAAGCCGAGAAGCCGAGAAGCCGAGATCAGGCTGCCAGCCGGTCACCCGCCGGCCGCAGGCCCCTCCGATCGCTAGGTCGACGCCCAGCGGCTGACTCGACGCCTCGAACCGTCGAGTCAGCCGCTCCGCGTCGACCCAGCGAGCGCGTGCGCCCGCGGAGCACTCACGACTACCCGCCGACGCGACAGGACACCGGCAGCGTCACCACCTCACAGCACCTCCCGGCGCCCTTCCGGACAAGCCGACCGGCAGCACGAACCGCAGACCACGGACCGCTGAGCATCGCGGACCACTGAGAACGCAGAACGGCCCGCGGAGGTCCCCTACTCGAGCAGGTAGACGCGGCTCTCCCAGCCGGACAGGGTCAGGGCTCCGTCATGCAGGACGTCGGCGCGGTCGGCCAGGTTGCACAGCAGCAGGCGGGCACCCGTCCATCCGTCGCCCAGCTCGAGCGCGCGGGCACGACGGCTGCAGTTCGCCACCACCAGCAGACGCTTCGAGCCGAGCGTGCGCACGTAGGCCCAGACCTCCGGGTCGTTCTCCAGCAGCCCCGTGAAGTCGCCGTCGGCGATCACCGCGTGCTCGTGGCGCAGGCGGATCAGCGCGCGGTGGTGCTCGAAGACGCTGCCCTCCACCCCGACCTGGGCCGCCGCGTTCAGCCACGATCGGTTCGGGTTCACCGGCAGCCAGGGCGCGCCCGTGGTGAAGCCGGCCTGCGCGCTCGCGTCCCACTGCACCGGCGTGCGGGCGTTGTCCCGCCCGACCTTCGCCATCCCGGTGAGCGCCGACCGCTGGTCGAGGCCCTCCGCGATCACCCGCTTCCAGTGGTTGACCGCCTCCACGTCGCGGTGCTCGTCCGCGGTCCGGAACGGGTAGTTCGTCATGCCCAGCTCCTCGCCCTGGTACACGTAGGGCGTGCCGCGCATGCAGTGCAGGATCGTGGCCAGGGCCTTCGCGGAGTCGGCCCAGCAGGCCGGATCGTCGTCGCCGAATCGGGACACCGCGCGCGGCTGGTCGTGGTTGTCCCAGTAGAGGGAGTTCCAGCCCCGCTCCGCCAGCGCGACCTGCCAGCGGTGCAGCGAGCGCTTCAGCGCGACGCGGTCGAGGCCGATCCAGTCCCACTTCGACGCGGGCCCCTGGTCGAGCGAGACGTGCTCGAACTGGAACACCATGTCGACCTCGTGACGGGCCGGGTCCGTGTACAGCACGGCCTCCTCCGGCGTCACGCCCGGCATCTCGCCGACGGTCAGGAAGGCGCCGTCCCGACCGGCGAAGACGGCTTCGTGCATCTCGGCGAGGAACTCGTGGATGCGCGGCCCGTCCGCGAACAGCGAGGAGGCGTCGACGTGCCGCTGTCCGACCACCGCCGGCGCGTCGGCGAAGGACTGCTCCTTCGAGATGAAGTTGATGACGTCCATCCGGAAGCCGTCCACCCCGCGGTCGAGCCACCAGCGCATCATCGCGTGGACGGCCTCGCGGACCTCCGGGTTCTCCCAGTTCAGGTCCGGCTGCTTCCGGTCGAACAGGTGCAGGTAGTACTGCCCGGTCGGCTCGTCCAGCTGCCAGGCGCTGCCGGAGAAGAACGAGCCCCAGTTGTTCGGCTCTCCGCCGTCCCGCGGGTCGCGCCACACGTACCAGTCGCGCTTCGGGCTGTCCCTCGACGAGCGGCTCTCCTGGAACCAGGCGTGCTCGTCGCTGGTGTGGTTGACGACCAGGTCCATCACCAGCTTGATGCCGCGCTCGTGCAGCCCGGCGATCAGCTCGTCCAGCTGCTCCAGCGTGCCGAACAGCGGGTCGACGTCCTGGTAGTCGCTGATGTCGTAGCCGTTGTCCGCCTGCGGCGAGCGGTACAGCGGCGACAGCCACACGACGTCGACGCCCAGCGCCTCCAGGTGGTCCAGGTGCTGCAGGATGCCGCGCAGGTCGCCGATGCCGTCGCCGTCGCCGTCCGCGAAGCTGCGGGGGTACACCTGGTAGACGACGGCGCTCTTGAACCACTCGCGATCCTGCACGCCCCCATCCTGCCGGTGCCGCCGAGGACCGCATCAGCGCCGCCGCGCCGGATCCTCCGTCGACCCTTCAGCCGACGGGCGGTGTGAGCGCGCGCTGGTAGACGTAGTCGTCCTCCCAGCGGTCGCCGAGCCGGAAGCGCTTCACGCCGACGCGCTCGAACCCGTGCTTCACGTAGAACGCCTGCGCCCGGGCGTTCTCCTGGTTCGTCCCGAGCCACACCGCCGCCGCACCCCGCTCCTCCGCGCTCTGC
>JAKONM010000188.1 GCA_022701925.1 Microbacteriaceae bacterium | reverse complement strand
GGCGGAGGTCTGGTGCACGCGGGTGCGCAGGCCGACGGCGCGCGCCGCGCGCGGGTTGGCGCCGACGAACTCGAAGCGCCGGCCGGGGACGGTGCGCCGCACCAGCACGGTCACGAGCACCAGCGCCGCGACCGCGAAGAACACGGACGTGGGGACGCCCAGCACGGAGCCGGTCATCACGTCCTGCAGCGCGTTCGTCGTGATGCGGGGACGTCCGCCGGAGATGGCGAGGTTCGCGCCGTAGAGCAGGGCGTTGGTGCCGAGGGTCGCGATGATCGGGTTCAGGCCGAGCCCGCCGATGAGCAGGCCGTTCGCGAGCCCCGCGACGACCGCGAACCCGCTGGCCAGCAGGACCGCCGGCAGCAGCAGGCCGTCGTTCTGGTCGGGGATGTGGGTCACGGTGACGACGGCCAGCGACATGGCGCCCGCCACCGACAGGTCGATGCCGCCCTGCTGCACCACCAGCATCTGGCCGAGGCCCGCCACCGCCAGCACGGCGGCGATGGGCAGCATGCCCTGCAGCGAGCCCGGCGCGACGCTCGAGGGCGCCGCGATCGCGCAGACGACGAAGAGCAGCACGGTGGCGACGCCGATGGTGATCAGGCCCTTGGAGACCGGGAGGCGTGCGCTGCTGAGCAGTCGCGGCTCCTGCCGTGTCGTCGTCGACATGCGCACTCTCTCCGCGTTCATCCGTACCGCTGTGTAGCGGATGTGTTGAGTGTCACTGTACAAAGCGTTCTCGCCGGAGCACAACCGAGCCGGGCCGCAGCGTGTCGTCGTTACGCGATCGTCACCCTTCTGCGGGGCCCGCAGGCGAACGGCCGCAGCGGGAACCGGACCGCGAGGGCCGGCGGCGTCACGAGAGGGAGGGCGCGCCGGAGACCGTCGACGGAGACGGTCCTCGCTCGGCGGGAGGAGCGTGCAGCCGTGCGTTCACCGCCGCTCCACGGTGCGGGGCGCGAGCGGGCCGTGCGTGCGGGCGCCGCCGGCCGCTCGACACGGAGCGGCGGTCGCGTCAGCGGCGGTGACCCCTGCGGGGCCCGCCCGGACGTCCCCCGGAGCGCCCGGCCGAACCGGGGCTGCCGCCGTGGTGCTGCGCCCAGGCGGTGAACGAGCGGGCGGAACCGCCCGCGGGCCGCCGCAGCCAGGGCCAGGGGTGCTGCTCGGCCAGGTCCAGCTGCGCGGCGCGGAGCTGGAAGCCGGGCACGGGCGCCCAGGTCGCCGCGAGCGGGCGAGCCGCCAGCTCCTGCGGCACCGCGCCCAGGTGCAGCTCGACCGGGCGTCGCTCAGCCAGGTCGGCCAGGGTCTCCGCCAGGAAGACGAGGCGCTTGCCGGACAGCCGCAGTCCTCTCAGCAGGGGCTCGTCGAACACGAACACGGCGGGCAGGTCGGGGTGCGCGGCCAGCGCGGGGTCCGCGTCGCCGAGGGACTCCGCGGTCAGCCAGACCGCTTCCGGAACGCCGTCGACCTGCGCGATCAGCGGGCCGGCGGTCGCCTCGGGATCCGGGTCCTCCGCCAGCCCCGGCGCGTTCGGCACCTGCTCGCCGGACTGGGCCGGCGGGAAGTCCTGGATCGGGCAGGCGCGCCGCAGCGGGCAGGAGGCGCACAGGCCGGGCGCGCGCTTCTCCACCTGCCAGCGGCTGAAGCCGTACGGCTTCCCGGTGCCCGCGCCGACGGCCCACTGCCAGCCGACGCCGTTCGCGGCCGGCGAGCCGTCGACCAGGTGGCGGTAGAGCGCCCGCTCCCCCTCCCGCCAGTCCCAGCCGGCGCGCACGGTCCACTGCGACGCCGCCCACAGGCGCGTCTGGTTCACCAGCCAGCCGTCCTGCACCAGCTCGCGCCGCACCTCGGCCATGCAGGCCATGTCGTCGCGGTAGGCCTCGCCCTCCCAGCCGTGCCCGACGGCCGGCTCGCGGCGCAGCGGCCGCCGGATGCCGGTGCCGACCCGCGCGTACACGTGCCGGGAGTACTCCTGCCACAGCAGCTCGTCCCGGTACTTCGCGACGTCGCGCGAGGGCCCGCCGGACACGTGGTCCCACACCCGGGGCAGGGGCAGCAGGCCGTGGCGGATGTACGGCGACAGGCCGCTGGCGCCGCGGGACTCCTCGGGCAGCACCTCGCTGCGCTGCGCCGCGTAGCCGCGCACGTCGAAGTCGGCGATCGCCTCGTCCGCCGCGGTCTGGCCCCCGACGAAACGCAGGGACGCCGCGACCCCGTCCGGCCCCTCCAGCGCCAGGTGGCCCAGGTGCTGCGTCGTCCACGAGACCGCGTCGTCGAGGTCGGGGACGGGGAGGCGCGGCATGGCGGCACCGTAGGGGTGCCCGCTGACCGGGGCTCCCGGCGGGCGGGGGCGCTGCGCGGGCTCCGCGGGTCCGCGGCTCCTGCGCGGATCCGCAGTTCCGGCCCGACACGCTGGAGGGCGGGCCTCCGGAGGCGGCGTGTCGGGTGATCCGTGCGGATCCGCGAGGGATCTGCGGATCCGCGAACGGGGGCGTGCGCCGCGGAGTCGGCGGGACCAGGATGCGGCGCATGCGCAGAAGCCGGGTCACTGCCGCCGTCCTCCTCGCCGCGGGCGGCCTGCTGCTCGTCGCGCTCGCGGTGCGGGTCGGCGTGCTCTGGGTGATCGAGCCGGTGAACGACGCGCTCGTCGTCGTCGACGCGCTGCTGCTGGCCGCGGGGCTGGCCCTCGGCGCGCACGGCACCGCGGTCCTGCGGGGCCGGCCGCTGCGGCTCGCCGCCGTGCTCGTGGTGGCGGGTGCGCTGCTGGGCGGACTCGTGACCGTGCTGGTGCGGGCCGACGTCGGTGCGGCGCCGGACTCGGAGGGCGTGCTCGTCCCCCTCGTGCCCTACGGCCCAGGGGCCCCGCCCTCGATCTCCTGGACGCTGCTCTGGTGGCAGGTGGCCGGACCGGTGCTCTCGATGCTGGCCGCGGCCCTGCTGCTGGCTGCGCTCGTGGCCGCGGTCGCCGGGATCGCCCGCGCCGCGTCCCGCCTGCGCCCGACCCGCTCCGTCTGATCCACCGGACCTGCTGCGGCCCGCACGAGGGCGCGCCGGTCAGTCGCGTGGGAAGACGAGCAGCATCGCGAGGCCCAGCAGCAGGGCGAGCCCGGCGATGACGAACAGCAGCGCGCAGGAGGCGACCAGGTCGTCGCGCACCGGCCGCCGCCCGACCACCGCGGCCCGCCGCTCCTTCACGATCGCGCGCACGCCCACGGCGGCGAGCAGCAGCCCGAAGCCGAGCACGAACCACGGCGCCATGCCCCGATGCTGCCAGCCCCCTCCCCTGCTAGGCGACGGATCCGCCGCATCGTGGCGGCGCCCCGTCGGCGTGTCGTTCCGTCGACGGTCACCGCGCCCGTCGTCCGGCGCGCGCTCCGCCAACCGGCGCAGGCGCGCCTGAGACACTGGGGCGCATCGACCCCGCACTGCTCGACCTGATGCCCGCGCCGCTGCCCGACGGCGGCCTCGACGAGGACGCCGCGTTCACCGCCTTCGCCGGATGGGCGGAGGCCCGGGGCCTGCCGCTGTACCCGGCGCAGGAGGAGGCGATGATCGAGATCGTCTCGGGCGCGAACCTGATCCTCTCCACTCCGACGGGCACCGGGAAGTCGCTCGTCGCCATCGGCGCGCATGCGGCCGCGCTGGCGCAGGGGCTGCGCAGCTTCTACACGGCGCCGATCAAGGCCCTGGTCAGCGAGAAGTTCTTCGCCCTGGTCGACGTGTTCGGAGCACGGAACGTGGGCATGATCACGGGCGACTCCTCCGTGAACCCGGAGGCGCCGATCATCTGCTGCACCGCGGAGATCCTGGCGAACCTGGCCCTGCGCCACGGCGACCGGGCCCCGGTGGACCAGGTCGTGATGGACGAGTTCCACTTCTACGGCGATCCGGACCGCGGCTGGGCGTGGCAGGTGCCGCTGCTCACGCTGTCGCGGGTGCAGTTCGTGCTGATGTCCGCGACGCTCGGCGACGTCACCGCGCTGTCCGCCGACCTGTCGCACCGCACCGGCCGCGCCACCGCGTCGGTGACCGGCGTGGAGCGCCCGGTGCCGCTGCACTTCTTCTACGAGCTGGAGCCGATCCACGACTCCATCGACGAGCTGCTGCGCACGCAGCAGGCCCCGGTCTACGTCGTGCACTTCGCGCAGCAGGCGGCGCTGGAACGGGCCCAGGCGCTGGCCAGCGCGAACGTCGCCACCCGCGAGCAGCGCGACCGCATCGCGGAGGCGATCGGCGGCTTCCGCTTCACGACCGCCTTCGGGCGCACGCTGAGCCGCCTGCTGCGCCTCGGCATCGGCGTGCACCACGCCGGCATGCTGCCGAAGTACCGGCGGCTGGTCGAGCAGCTGGCGCAGCAGGGCATGCTGCGCGTGATCTGCGGCACGGACACCCTGGGGGTCGGCATCAACGTGCCGATCCGCACCGTGCTGCTGACGGCGCTGACGAAGTTCGACGGCACGCGGATGCGGCACCTGACGGCGCGCGAGTTCCACCAGGTGGCCGGCCGGGCGGGCCGCGCGGGC
>JAKONM010000175.1 GCA_022701925.1 Microbacteriaceae bacterium | reverse complement strand
TCAGGAAGGCGTCGCCGCGGAAGCCGGCGCGGGCCGTCTCCGCCGCGATCGACTCGATCATCGCGATCAGCACCGCGCGGGGATCCGGCTGCTCGGCCAGCACCGCGGCGAGCGCGGCGCGCGCCCGCTCGTCCCGACCCGCGATGTACGCCCTGAGGGGGGCGTCTTTCGAGCCGTACTGCTTGTAGAAGGTCGCCTTGGTGACCTGCGCCTCGGCGATGATGCGGTCGACCCCGGTGGTGGTGATGCCCTCGGCGTAGAAGAGCCCGTCCGCGACCTCGAGCACCCGCAGCCGCGCCGCTGACGGCGGCCGTGCCGTGCTCCGGTCCACGCGCGCTCCCTCACGGTCGGACCGCCACGGTAGCAAGCGGGCGGTGGCCGGCGGCGCGGTGCGCGGCGGCCGCGCTGCGTCGTGCGGACCGCGTACGCTCACGGGGCGATGACGCAGCACCTGTACCTGATCCGGCACGGCGAGCACCGGGACGCCGAGCACGGGATGACGGACGGACCGCTGTCGCCCCGCGGGCGCCGGCAGGCCGAGCTGCTCGCCGGGCGCCTCGGCGGCATCCCCATCACCGCGACGTGGCACGCGCCCAGCACCAGCGCGACGGAGACGGCGAGGATCATCGCCGACCTGCTGCCGTCGGTGCAGCCGCAGCCCTCGGCCCTGCTCTTCGACACGATCCCCTCCGGCCCCGTGCCCGGGACGCCGAAGGCGTTCAACAGCTGGTTCTCCTCCGTGACCGAGGCCGAGATCGAGGCGGGCCGGGCGCAGATGGCCGACGCGCTGGCCGAGTTCGTGACGCCCAGCGGGCAGGAGCGGCACGACGTGCTGATCACCCACAACCTGGTCATCGCCGAGTTCGTCCGGGCGGCCTTCGACGCTCCCGAGTGGCGCTGGCTGGGGCTCACGCAGGCGCACTGCGGCATCACGGTGCTGAAGGTGCGACCCGGGCGACCGCTCACCCTGCTGGCGCACAACGACCTGGCGCACCTGCCCTTCGAGCTGCGCACCGGGCTCGTCGAGCCGCTGCCGATCTGATCGGCCTCAGAGCAGCAGCGCGTACCAGTCGGTCGCGTTCGGGTTGTCGTTGTACGGCGCGACGGGCAGGAAGCCCGCGGCCCGGTACAGGCCGCCCGCCGCCTCCAGCGACCGGTTCGTGTCGAGCACCAGGGTCGCGGCGCCCGCCGCCCGGCCGTGCGCCACGAGGGCCGCGAGCAGCGCCCGGCCGACGCCGCGACCGCGGAACACGGGGTCCGCGTACAGGTGCTTCACCTCCAGCCGCGCGCCGGCGTCGTCCGGCGGCAGCGGACGCAGACCGCCGCAGCCGGCGGGACGGCCGTCCTCCTCCGCCCGCAGGAAGACGCCGGGCGGTGCGAAGGCGGCGGGGTCGGGCCGCACGACGCGGTACTCGCCGTCGAAGCCGGCCGCCCGTTCGGCGAAGTAGGCGTCGAGCAGCCGCGCGGTGGCGGGCTCCTCCGGGCTGCTCTCGATCAGGCGCACGGGCCGACCGTAGGAGAGGAGGCCGTACGATCGGCGACCGTGATCCGCCTCGCCGTCGCCGGAGCCTCAGGACGCATGGGCCGGCTCGTCGACGAGGTCGTCGCGGGGATGCCGGACGCCGAGGTCGTGCACCGGCTGCGGTCCGGGGACGCCCTGGACTTCGGCGACGCGGACGCGGTGGTGGACGTGACGCTGCCGCACGTGTCGCCCGAGGTCGTGCGGGCGGCGGGCTCAGCAGGGCTGCCGGTGCTCGTCGGCACCAGCGGGTGGTCGGCCGAGCGCGTCGCGCAGCTGCGCTACGACCGCGGGGACGGCTCGCCCGCCGTGCTGATCGTGCCCAACTTCTCCGTCGGGGCGGTGCTGGCGGCCCGCTTCGCCGAGCAGGCCGCGACCTGGTTCGACTCCATCGAGATCGTCGAGGCGCACCACGCCGGCAAGGCGGACTCGCCCTCCGGCACCGCGGTCGCGACCGCCGAGCGCATCGCCGCCGCACGGGCGGCCATCGGTCCCGTGGCGGCGCCGCACACCGACCAGCGGGCCCGCGGCCAGCAGGTGGGCAGCATCCCCGTGCACGCGCTGCGCCTCGACGGCGTGCTCGCCAAGCAGGAGGTGCTGTTCGGCGGCACCGGCGAGCTGCTCACGATCACCCACCAGACCCAGTCCCCGGCCGCCTACGCCGCCGGCATCCGGCTGGCCGTGCAGGCGCTGCCGGGGCTGTCGGGCGTCGTCACGGGGCTGGAGGAGCTGCTCTTCGGGCCGGTCGCGTGAGGGCCTTCGCGGGCGCGCTCGTCATGGCGGCCGCGCTGCTGCTCTACCTGGGCCTGGCCGTGGTGCGCGCGGTCGCGTTCCTGCGGAGCGGGGAGGCGCTGGGGGTCGGCATCGGCGTCGCGCTGCTCGTGCTGCCGCTCATCGGGCTGCTGCTGCTCGGACGCGAGCTGCTGTTCGGGGTGCAGGCGACCCGCCTGACCCGCCGGCTGGCGGCGGAGGAGCCGCTGCCCGCCGACGGGCTCCCGCGGCGGCCGAGCGGCCGGGTTGAGCGCGGCGCCGCCGACGCGGCGTTCGAGCGCTACGCCGACGGCGCCGAGGCCGCGCCGGACGACTGGCGGGCGCAGCTGCGCCTCGGGCTCGCGTACGACATGGCGGGCGACCGCCGTCGGGCCAGGGCCTCGGTGCGCCGGGCGATCGCGCTCAGCCGCTGATCGCCGCGTCGACCGCCTCGTCGCTGGTGCGGTGGCGGAAGACGAAGCCGTCCTGCTCCAGCCGGGTGGGCACCACGGCCTGATCGGGCAGCAGCAGCTCGCGGCCCAGCTCGCCCATGCCGATCGACACCACCGGCTCCGGCAGGCGCAGCAGGTGGGGGCGGTGCATCTCCTCGGCGATCCTGCGGGTGATCGCCTCGCTCGTGGCGGGCACCGGCCCCGACAGGTTCACGGGACCCTCCAGCGCGCTCGTCAGCAGGTGCACGATCGCAGCGGCCTCGTCGTGCAGCGAGATCCACGGCCAGTGCTGCGCGCCCGTGCCGACGGTGGAGCCCAGGCCGAACCGGGTCGCCGTCATCAGCGGCTGCATCGCGCCGCCGGAGGGCGACAGGACCACGCCGGTGCGCAGCAGCACCGTGCGGGTGCGGGAGGGGGCCAGCCGCGCCGCGCCCTCCCAGGCGACGACGACGTCGGACAGGAACCCGGATCCGCGCTCCGCATCCTCCGTCAGCGTCTCACCGGGCCGGTCGCCGTAGAAGCCGACCGCGGATCCCGAGAGGAACACCGGGGGCGGCGAGGCCGCCATGCCCATGGCCTCGACGAGCGCCTGGGTGGCCTTCACCCGCGAGCGCAGGATCTGCTGCTTGTAGCGGGGGGTCCAGGGGATGCGGGTCAGCGACGCCCCGGACAGGTTGACGACGGCGTCCACGCTCTCCAGCAGCCGGAAGTCCAGGATCTTGGCGTCCGGGGCCCAGCTGAACTCGTCCTCCGCCCGCGGGGGACGGCGCACCAGCCGCCGCACGGTGTGGCCGGCGGCCTGCAGCTGCTGCTGCAGCTCGGTGCCGATGACGCCGCTGCCGCCGGCCAGCAGCACCCGCAAGCGGCTGTCCTTGGCGATCGGGCGCCGCACGATCGGCTTCGGCACGGGCGCCGCGGGCGGCGGCGTGCGCTTCGGCGCCGGCTTCGCGGACGGGACGGGGATCCGCTTCTGCGCCATGGCGCCAGGGTATCGGCGGGCCGCCCGCGAACCGCCGGAAGCGGCGTCCGACGTGCTGGGTATGGTCGTCGCCGTGATCGAGGCCGAGTTCAAGAGCACCATGACCGTCGAGCTGGTCCGCTCCGCCGCCCGCGACGCCGACGTGCTGTTCGCCGCCCGGGTGTCGACGCTGGGGGAGCAGACGCTCGAGGGGGCGCTCGGCGACCAGGAGGCGGGCGCCCGCGACCGCGGGCTCATCAACTACCTGATGCGCGACCGGCACGGGTCGCCCTTCGAGCACAACTCGATGACGTTCTACGTGCAGGCGCCGATCTTCGTGTTCCGGGAGTTCATGCGGCACCGCATCGCCTCCTACAACGAGGAGTCGGGCCGCTACCGCGAGCTGCAGCCCGTGTTCTACGTGCCGGACGCCCAGCGGAACCTGGTGCAGGTCGGCAAGCCGGGCGCCTACGAGTTCCTGCCGGGCAGTGAGGAGCAGCACGCCCTCGTCGACGCGGCCGTGCGCGAGCAGTCCCTGGCGGCCTACGCCGCGTACCGCTCGATGCTCGACGCCGGCGTCGCGCGCGAGGTCGCGCGCATCGTGCTGCCCCTGAACCTGTTCAGCAGCATGTACGTGACCATGAACGCGCGGGCGCTCATGAACTTCGTCTCCCTGCGCACCAAGCACCCCGAGGCGAAGGTGCCCTCCTTCCCTCAGCGCGAGATCGAGATGGTGGGCCAGCAGATGGAGTCCCACTGGGCCGCCCTGATGCCCCTGACGCACGCCGCCTTCACCGCCCAGGGTCGCATCGCCCCCTGACCGGAACTCGCCCTGCCGAATCACGGAGCGGGTGACGATCGACGGACTCGACGGCGCACCAGCCGGTTGCACCCGCACGGACTCCGTCGTTCGGCCGCTCACAGGTGGTCGCCCCTCGCGATGGCAGCGAGCACCGACGCACGGACGACCGGCCACTGCTCCATCACCTGCGACCGCATGAAGCGGAGGACGCGGTACCCGAGCACCGATGCCGCGGCGTCCCGTTCCCGATCTCGGGTCGCGTCGGCGTGGTGGGCGACGCTGTCGAGCTCGACGATCAGACGTCGACCGATCAGGCCGTCCACCCGGCCGACCCCGGGGATCACCACCTGCTGCTCGACGATCACGCCCAGGCCGGCCATCCGATGCGCGAACACCGTCTCGGTGCCGCTCTCCGAGAGGGCGGAGGCGCGGCCGAGTAGCGGACGCACGTGACTCGGCAGGATTTCGACGAGGGCGCTCAGGCCGGCCGCCGACAGGAGCCGTCGGTGCAGCGCCGACTCGGCGACGACCAGCGCGACCATCGGCGACTCGCACAGGGCGATCTGCTGCACGCAGCGGGCCGTGGACACCACCGTGCGGGAGCCCGCGGGGTCCGTGCCGCTCCAGTGCACGACCGCCTGCCCGGGCTCCAACCGGGTCCGATGGCTGGTCGGTGCGCGGAGCCCCCTGGCGTCCGCCGCCACCGCCACGTGGACGACCTCGAATCGGGGCTCCCAGAGCCCGAGGGCGCTCGCGGCGCTCGAGCAGGCGAGCTGCCCTCCGATCCTCGCGGCCTGCCGCTGCATCGGCGGCAGCCAGGGGTTGCCGTACCAGGCCTGCCGGATCCGATCGATCTCGCCGTCGGCGAGCGCTGCCGAGATGCGGTTCCTGCCGAGCCCGAACGCGTGCAGCTCAGCGGTGCGCGCGAGCCCGCCGAGTTCCTCGATGTGCCGTTGCAGCGGGGTCATGGGCGAGCAGGGTGCTCCCTGCGGCGCCGCAGCCGGGCCCTCGGCGCTGCAGCGGCGCGACGGCTCGGGCATCCGGCCTGGGGAGGAGCGGAGCGCGGACGCAGGTCGGCAGGCTTCCCTGCCGATCGACGGAACCGATGCATCTCCGCTCTTCTGGGGGCGCTTCCGCTCCGTCGTCCTGCACCGACTCCGTCGTTCGGGAGGGGCGAGCTCCTCATCGCCCGCTGACGAGCGGGCCCGGAGGCGGCGGGTGCGTGATCGGTAGGGTGCTGGCGTGCCCCAGAACCCCTTCGGCCAGGTGCTCGTCGCGCTGGTCACCCCGTTCACGGCCGACGGCGAGGTCGACTGGCCGGCCACCGAGCGCCACATCGACTCGGTCATCACGGCGGGGGCGGACGGCGTCGTCGTCTCCGGGACGACCGGCGAGACCAGCACGCTGACCGACCCGGAGAAGCTGCGGCTGGTCGAGGTCGCCCGCGACGTCTCCGGCGGCCGGGCGAAGATCATCCAGGGCGGCGGGTCCAACGAGACCGCGCACGCGATCGAGCTCTACAAGAAGTCGGCCCACGCGGCCGACGGAGTGATGATCGTCACGCCGTACTACAACAAGCCCACGCAGGCGGGCCTGCTGACGCACTTCCGCATGGTCGCGGACGCCACCGACCTGCCCGTGATCCTGTACGACATCCCCGGCCGCACCGGCGTGCCCATCCGCTACGAGACGATCCTGCGGGCGGCGAAGCACCCGAACATCGCGGCGATCAAGGACGCCAAGGGCGACTTCAGCGAGGTCAGCCGGGTGCTGAACCAGACCGACCTGCTCTACTTCTCCGGCGACGACGCGAACGTGCTGCCGCACCTGTCGATCGGCGCGTCCGGGCTGATCGGGGTGACCGCGAACATCGCGGCGGCCCCGTACCGCACGATCGTCGACGCCGTGAACCGCGGCGACCTGGCAGCCGCGACCGAGCAGCACCGCCTGCTGGAGCCCCTGGTCCGGGCCGTGATGACGCACGTGCCCGGCACCGTCGCCGCGAAGTACGTGCTGCACGGGCTGTGCCGCATCAGCAGCCCGCGCGTGCGGCTGCCGCTGGTGGGCCCCGAGGAGGCGGAGGCGGCGGTGATCGAGGACGAGCTGGCGCTGGTGCGCGGCGTGCAGGGCGCCGACTTCCGGAACTTCCGGCCCGACCGCAACGCCGCCGCGGGCGGGGCGCTGCCCAAGGTGGCGGGGACCACCCGATGACCCGGCTGCCGGCCGCCCCGCAGCCGCTGCGGCCCGGCGTGCTGCGCGTGGTGCCGCTGGGCGGCCTCGGCGAGGTCGGCCGCAACATGACCGTCTTCGAGATCGACGGCAAGCTGCTGATCGTCGACGCGGGCGTGCTGTTCCCCGAGTCCGACCAGCCCGGCGTCGACCTGATCCTGCCCGACTTCGCGCCCGTCGCCGACCGGCTCGACGACGTGCTCGGCGTCGTCCTGACGCACGGCCACGAGGACCACATCGGCGGCGTGCCCTACCTGCTGCGCCTCAAGAAGGACATCCCGATCCTCGGCTCCGGGCTGACGGTCGCGCTGATCGAGGCCAAGCTCGACGAGCACCGCATCAAGCCGTACACGCTGACGGTGAAGGAGGGGCAGGTCGAGCGGCTGGGGCCGTTCGAGCTGGAGTTCATCGCGGTGAACCACTCCATCCCCGACGCGCTCGCCGTCGCGATCCGCACCAGCGCCGGCACGGTGCTGCACACGGGCGACTTCAAGATGGACCAGCTGCCGCTCGACGGCCGGCTGACCGACCTGCGCGCCTTCGCGCGGCTGGGGGAGCAGGGCGTCGACCTGTTCCTCGCGGACTCCACGAACGCCGACGTGCCCGGCTTCACGCCGCTGGAGCGCTCCATCGGCCCGGTCCTCGACGACGTGATCCGCCGCGCGCCGCGACGCGTCATCGTCGCC
>JAKONM010000168.1 GCA_022701925.1 Microbacteriaceae bacterium | reverse complement strand
GCGCGCCCAGGTGTTCGTGGTCGCGGCCGGCGCCCGGGTCGCCTCCGCGGCGGTCGGCGCGGCGGTCGCGGGCCTGATCGCCGGGCTCGACGCCTCCCTGCTGCTGGCGCTGGTCGCGCTGCCCTGGCTGGCGGCCTTCCCCATCCTGCTCGCCGGCACCCGCCGCCGGTCCGCCGTCGCCTGATCCCGCCCCCACCGCCTCGCGGATCCGCAGGAACTGCCCGACACGCCGGACCGCGGGCCTCGCCGTACGGCGTGTCGCGGAGGAACTGCGGATCCGGGGAGACCCCGCGGTCAGTCGCGGGCGACGATGCGGTGCACCGCCCGCCGCAGCTCCATCTCGTGCACCACGAGGGCGGCCAGGTCCTCCAGCAGGGCGACGTCGGCCGACGTGACCGCTCTCGGCCGACGGTCGCACACGGCCAGCAGCCCGACCGCGTGGCCGTCCTCCGTCACCAGCGGCACGCCCGCGAAGGTGCGGACGCCGAGCCTCGCCAGGGCCGGCGGCAGCATCACGGCGCCGTCGCCCTCGTCGACCAGCACCGTGGTGCGCCGCAGCACGCCGCCCGCCGCCGTGCCGGGGATCGGCAGCGGCAGCTGCTCCGCCTCGACGCCGATGCGGGACTTGAACCAGATGCGGTCGTGCTCCGTCAGCCCCACCAGCGCGATCGGCGAGCGCGTCAGCCGCGCCGCCATCGCCGTGATCCGGTCGAAGGCGCCGTCCGGCGGGGTGTCCAGCAGATCGTAGCGGCGCAGCGCCCGCAGCCTGGCCTGCTCGTCGTCCGGCCGCGGCCCGTGCGCCAGCGCGCCCACCAGCACGGTGCGGAAGGCCAGCTCTGCCTCGGCCGGGGTGGGCCGGTCCACGGGCTGCCGGGCCGTCATCGCGCGCACGATCGCGGTGAGGTCCGCGGGCAGCCCCGCCGGCACCTCCGGGTCGTGGTCCAGCCGGGCCAGCGCGGTGTCGACCAGCGGCCCGGAGTACGCGGGCCGCCCGGTCAGCGCCTCCAGCACCACGAGGCCCAGCGAGTAGACGTCGCTGGCGGGGCCGAGCGGCTGCCCCTCGACCTGCTCGGGGCTGAGGTAGGCCGCCGTGCCGGTGGTCTGCTCCTCCGGCGCCGCGTCGCTGCGGCGCAGCATCGCGATGCCGAAGTCCGCCAGCTTCGCCCGCAGCCGGTCGCCGCCCGGCGTCAGCAGCACGTTGGCCGGCTTCACGTCGCGGTGCAGGATGCCGTGCTCGTGGACGTAGCCGATGGCGCCCGTCAGGTCGAAGCCCAGGTAGGCGGCGTCCACCGGCGTCAGCGGCCCGCTGCGCAGCCGCTGCCGCAGGTCGGGCCCGTCCACCAGCTCGAGCACCAGGTACACCCGGGGCGAGTCCGGGTCGCTCGCGTCGATGCCCGCGTCCAGCAGCGTGACCAGGCCGTGGTGGTTCAGGCCCGCCAGCATGCGGGCCTCGGTCTCCTGCGCCTTCAGGTCCGCGGCGTCCGAGGCGCGGGCGGTGAACACCTTCACGGCCACGTCGCGGCTGAGCAGCTCGTCGCGCGCCCGCAGCACGATCGACGCGCCGCCGCGGCCGATCGGCGGGCCCAGCCGGTAGCGGTCCTGCAGCAGTGACGGGATGGTGCGCGGCTCGCCGGCCATGGCGCTCACCCCCTCGTGCCGGAGCCTATTGAGCACCGGCCGTCGCGGACGGGCCGCTGTCCGAGCCCTCGGAGGACGGTCCGGCGACTCCCAGCCAGCGGTGGCCCGGCGCGACGACCCGTGCACCGGCCGTCGGGCGCTCAGCCGCGCAGGACCGCCGCGAGCCGGGCGGCCCGGGCCGACGTGAAGACCTGCTCGAGCGTCATCGGCGCGCCGTCCGGGCCCGACAGCGGCACGCGCCAGTTCGGGTGCTCGTCCACGGTGCCGGGCTGGTTCTGCGTGCGGCGGTCGCCGACCAGGTCCACCAGCGCGGCCAGGGTGAGCCGCGCGGGCGTGAGGGTCAGGTAGCGGTGCAGCGCCAGCACGGTCTCCTCCTCGTCCGCGCCGTCGGCCAGCAGGCCGCGGCGGCGCAGCTCGTCCAGCCACACCCGCTGCTCCGCGCGGTCGGCGGCCAGCTCCTCCTCCACCGGGCGGGAGAGCAGGCCCAGGTCGGCGCGCAGCCGCACGTGGGTCTGCTCCAGGTAGCCGGCGGTGGGCGGCAGGTCGTGCGTCGTCACGCTGGCCAGGCAGGTCTCGCGCCAGCGCTCCGCCGGCAGCGCACCGCCGTCGGCCGTCTCGAACCACAGGATCGACGTGCCGAGCACGCCGCGGGAGGCGAGGTGGTCGCGCGCGGAGGGGTCGACCACCCCCAGGTCCTCGCCGACCACCACGGCGCCGGCGCGGTGCGCCTCGAGCGCCAGCACGCCGATCAGCGCCTCGTGGTCGTAGTGCACGTAGGCGCCGCGGTCGGCCTCCTGCCCCTCCGGCACCCACCACAGGCGGAAGAGGCCGATCACGTGGTCGACCCGCACCCCGCCCGCGTGCCGCAGCACGGCGCCGATCAGGTCGCGGAAGGGCGCGTAGCCCGACCGCTCGAGCGCGTCGGGCCGCCACGGCGGCTGCGTCCAGTTCTGGCCCAGCTGGTTGAAGGGGTCCGGCGGCGCGCCCACCGACACCCCTCGGGCGTACGCGTCGCCCAGCCGCCAGGCGTCGGCGCCGCCCGGGTGCACGCCCACGGCCAGGTCGTGCACGACCCCGATCGCCATGCCGGCGTCGACCGCCGAATGCTGCGCGTGCGCCAGCTGCTCGTCGAGCAGCCACTGCAGCCACTCCGTGAACGCGACGTCGTCGGCGTGCTCCGCGGCGAAGGCCGCCACCGCGTGCGACGCCGGGTCGCGCAGCTCGGCCGGCCAGGCGCGGGCGTCGTTGCCGTGGTGCTCCGCCAGCACGCTCCACGTCGCGAAGGCGGTCAGCGCGTCGCCCTCCCGGGCGCGGTAGGCGGCCAGCGCCAGCTCGCGGCCGGCGCTGCGGGGCACGGCGAAGAGCAGCCGCAGCGCCTCCCGCTTCGCGCCCCAGGCGGCGTCGCGGTCGATGCGGTCGCCGCTCGCCCGCTCGCGCACCCGCTTCGCGAGCAGGGCCACGCGGGCCCGCGCCCGGGTCGGCAGGTCGACGGCCTCGGGCACGGCCTCGATGCGCAGGTACAGCGGGTGGAAGAAGCGGCGGGAGGAGGGCAGGTAGGGGCTGGGCTCCAGCGGCGGCAGGGGCTCCGCGGCGTGCAGGGGGTTGATCAGCACGAAGTCGGCGCCGAGCCCCGTGGTCGCGAAGACCGCCAGGTCGGTCAGGTCGGTCAGGTCGCCGACGCCCCAGGAGCGCTCGCTGCGCACGCTGTACAGCTGGGTCGCGACGCCCCAGCCCCGCGGCGGCGCGGGCAGTCGGGCGGGTGCGACGATCAGGGCGGCCTCCTCGTGGAGGTCGTCGGAGGCCCCGACCAGCCGGTGGTAGCCGAGCGGCAGGTCCGCGGGCACGCGGAAGGTCGCCTCGCCGACGAGCGCCCCGTCGACCTCGCGCGGGGCGACCCAGTGGTCGACCTGCTGCAGGTCGCGCTCGCCGCCGTCCTCCAGCCGCACCGCCAGGTGCGCGGGCGCCCCGTCCGGCACGTGCATCCAGACCAGGCGCTCCTCGCCGCCCACCGCCATCGTGGTCGCCGGCAGCATGCGGCGCCACGGCGCGTCCCAGGCGTCCTGCAGCGCGGCGGCGGGGTCGGCCGCGTCGACGTCGAGGGCGGCCAGGACCGCGGTCAGCGTCTCCGTGGACACGGTCTGCGTCACGCCCTTCCAGTCCGTGAAGGACGTGGACACGCCGTGCGCGCGGGCGAGGTCGAGCAGGGGCTGGTCGGGCGCCGTCACGCCCTCGATCCTGGCAGGCGGGCCTGCAGGCGGGGGCCGGACAAGCATTCGGCGGGCCGCGACCACTCCGGCAGGCCCTCCGCCGACGGAGGGCCTGCTGCAGCGGTCGCGGCCCGCCGAGGTGCTCCTGCTGCGTGCCGGGGCCGGCCGGGCCCCGGCACCGGTCAGCGGCGGCGGAGCAGCGCCAGCACCCCCACGACCAGCGCGCCCACGGCGACGACCAGCGCCGCGGCGCTGAGGCCGAGCGGCAGGGCGGAGCCCGTCGCGGACGAGGCGGAGGCGGTCTCCGCGTCGTGGTGGTCGTCCTCCGCCGTCGCCGCGGTGCCGCCGTCGTGGTCGTCCTCGGCCGGCGGCGCGTCGTTCACGTAGAGCGTCGGCGCCGGGTGCTCGGGCTCCTCGCCGGAGGCCGGGGTCGGGTCGTCCCACTCCACGACGGTGCCGTCCGAGTAGGTCTGGGCCACCGGCAGCTGCAGGCTGCCGACCGACGGCACCTGCGCCAGCCGCACGACCAGGTCCTGCGACGCGCCCTGGCCGATGCCGTCACCCGTCGCGGTGAACTCGACCGCGGTGGCGCGCCCGCCGGAGGTGACGACGCGGTCGTCCCAGCCGCGCACGGACTGCGCGGTGACGTCGCCGACGCCCTCCGGCAGCGTGATGCGCACCGCGGTCGTGCTGGCGGTGTCCGACTCGTTCGGCACGGTGAAGGCGACGTCGGTCGCCGACCCGGCCTCCGCCTGCACCGGGTCGATGTGCACGTGGGCGCTCGCCATCAGGGGCGCCGCCAGGACGAGGCCGCCGGTCAGCAGCACGGCCGAGACGGCCAGCAGGGGTCGCCGCGCGCTCATCGGTCCTCCTCCCGGCCTTCGGCCGAGCCGAGGGGGCCGGTGGTGCGGCGCGCGCGCAGCACGACGACCAGCACGGCCGCCACGGCGGCCAGCAGCACGACGCCGCCGATCGCGCCGGCGGCCAGCGCGCCCAGCGGAGCGGTC
>JAKONM010000167.1 GCA_022701925.1 Microbacteriaceae bacterium | reverse complement strand
CGGCGGCAAGGCGGGGCTCGAGATCCCGCTGGGCAGCGAGCCGCTGACGATCGGCCGCGCGAGCGACGCCGGGCTGCAGATCCGCGACGACTACACCAGCACGCACCACGCCCGGCTGCTGCTCTGGGGCTCGGACTGGGTGCTGCAGGACCTCGACTCGACCAACGGCACCTTCGTCGACGGCCGGCGCATCGACTCCCCCACCCCGGTCGCCGTCGGCGTGCCGGTGAAGGTCGGCGCCACCACCTTCGAGCTCCGTGGCTGAGCGGGTGAGGACCGCGACCGCCGGCGCCGCCGAGAGCCACGTGGGCCGCGTCCGGTCGAACAACCAGGACTCGGGCTACGCCGGCACCGCGCTGTTCGTCGTCGCGGACGGCATGGGCGGGCACGCGGGCGGCGACGTCGCCTCGTCGATCGCCGTGCGCCGCATCGCCGAGACGGACGGCATCGACTTCGCCGACCCGCAGGAGGCGGAGTTCGCCCTGCAGGCGGCGATGATCGCCGCGAACCGGGAGATCGGCCGCGCCGTCGCCGAGCACTCGGAGCTGACGGGCATGGGCACGACCGTCAGCGCGATGGTGCGCGTGGGCGACGTGGTCGCCACCGCCCACATCGGGGACTCGCGCATCTACCTGCAGCGCGGGGGCGAGCTCTCGCAGATCACGAACGACCACACGTTCGTGCAGCGCCTGGTCGAGACCGGCCGGATCACCCCGGAGGAGGCCGCGGTGCATCCGCGCCGCAGCGTGCTGATGCGGGTGCTGGGCGACATCGACCAGTCGCCCGAGATCGACACCTCGGTGATCGCGACCCTGCCGGGCGACCGCTGGGTGCTCTGCTCCGACGGGCTCTCCAGCTACGTGCCCGAGGAGGAGATCCACGCGGTGCTCGACGCCGCGGCGACCGCGCAGGACGCCTCCGCTGGCCTGGTCGCCGCCGCCCTCGAGCACGGGGCGCCGGACAACGTGACCGCGATCGTGGTCGACATCGACCGCCCGGGGTCCGCGCCGCAGGGCGTGCGGCTGGTGGGGGCCGCGGCCGCCGGCCTCGAGCTCGACGAGGCGGTGCCCGGCCGCCAGCACGCGCGCCTGCCCGCCCTGCTGCTGCACCCGATCCGCACGGCGACGCCGGAGGCGCGCTTCCAGCCCGACTCCGAGGACTACCTGGACGCGCTGATCCGGGAGGACCGCCGCCGCGTCTGGCGCCGCCGGGTGGTCTGGCTGGCCGTGATCGCGCTGCTCGTCGCCGCGGTGTCGGTCGCCGCAGGCATCGGCTACCGCTACACGCAGGGGCAGTACTACGTCGGCTTCGACGGCGACCGCGTCGCGATCTACCAGGGCGTGCAGGGCACCATCGGCCCGATCCGGCTGAGCCACGTCGTGCAGGACACGGAGGTGCAGCGCAGCGACCTCTCCCCCTTCTCCGCGGGCCAGATCGCCGACGGCATCCCGGCCGCGACGCTGGAGGACGCGGAGCGCACGGTCGCGAACGCGGGGGGCACCGGCGGTGGCTGACGCGAACGCGACCACGACCCTCGCCCGGCCCTCCGCGGACCGGGTGACGACGCGGCGCCCCTCGACGCGGCTCCGGAACGTCGAGCTGGCGCTGCTGCTCGTCGCGGTCGCCGTCGCCGCCTCGGCGATCCTGCTGGTGCAGCTGGGCGCCCTGGGTCACATCGACGGGCACATCGTCACGCTGGCCGCGGGGCTCGCCGCCCTGGTGCTGGCCCTGCACGTGGTGCTGCGCTTCGTCGCCCGCGACGCCGACCCGTTCATCCTGCCGATCGCGACCGCCCTGAACGGCATCGGCATCGCGGAGATCTACCGCATCGACCTCAGCCCCACCGGCGTCCGGCAGGGCTGGGACGACGGCACCAGCCAGATCGCCTGGACCGCGCTCGGCATCGGCGCGGCGATCGCCGTCCTCTTCCTCGTGCGGAACCACCGCCTGCTGCAGCGCTACACCTACATCGCGATGCTCGTCTCGATCGTGCTGCTGGTGCTGCCGCTGGTGCCGGGCCTGCGGCTCGAGAACGCCGCGGCGAACGTCTGGGTCAGCGTCGGCCCCCTGAACTTCCAGCCCGGCGAGATCGCCAAGATCACCCTGGCCGTGTTCTTCGCCGGCTTCCTGGTCGCACGCCGCGACTCGCTGGCGATGGTCGGCCGCAAGGTGCTGTTCGTGCGGCTGCCCCGGGGCCGCGACCTCGGCCCCATCCTCGTGGTCTGGGTGCTCGCGCTGGCCGTGATCGTGTTCGAGCACGACCTGGGCACCGGCCTGCTGCTGTTCGGCATGTTCGTCGCGATGCTCTACGTGGCGACGGGGCGCACCAGCTGGATCGCCCTGGGGCTGCTGCTGGCGGCCGGCGGCGCCTACGCCGCGACGCAGGTCCTCAGCTACGTGCAGGGCCGCGTCACGAACTGGCTCGACGCCTTCCAGGGCGACCTCTACCAGCAGCCGGGCGGCAGCTTCCAGATCGTCAACGGCATCTTCGGGCTGGCGCACGGCGGGCTCTTCGGCACCGGGCTCGGGCAGGGCCGACCGGACATCACCCCCGCCGCGAACAGCGACTTCATCATGGCGTCGCTGGGCGAGGAGCTGGGGCTGGTCGGTGTCTTCGCCATCCTCAGCCTCTACCTGCTGTTCGTGTCCCGGGGGTTCCGCATCGGCTACTCCGGCCCGGACGACTTCGGCAAGCTGCTGGCGGTCGGGCTCGCCTTCGTGATCGCGCTGCAGTGCTTCATCGTGATCGGCGGCGTGATGCGGGTGATCCCGAACACGGGCCTCACCACCCCGTTCCTGGCCGCGGGCGGCTCGTCGCTCATCGCGAACTGGATGATCGCGGGCCTGCTGCTGCGCATCAGCGACACGATCCGCAGCGGCCCGAGGACGGTGATCTGACGTGAACAGGGAGCTCAAGCGCATCTCCGCGCTCGTCGTCGTCATGTTCACGGCGCTGTTCGTGGCGTCGAGCGTGATCCAGGTGTTCCAGTCCCAGAACCTGGACGGGGACTCCCGCAACCAGCGGGCGCGGGCCGACCAGTACGCGATCCAGCGCGGCCAGATCCTGCTGTCGGACGGCACCGCGATCGTCACGTCGCCGAAGTCGGACGACCAGTTCCGCTTCGACCGGGACTACAAGCAGCCTCGGCTCTACGCGGCGGTCACCGGGTACTACAACCCGATCGGCGCGCCGACGGGCATCGAGGGCGCGCTGAACGCCCAGCTGGCCGGCACCTCGTCGGACCGGCTGTTCGACCGCATCCAGAACATCGTGACCGGCCAGGACCCCAAGGGCGCCTCGGTGCAGCTGACGATCGACCCGACGGTGCAGAAGGCGGCCTACGACGCGCTCGGCGACCGGCGCGGCGCGGTGGTCGCGCTCGACCCGCGCACGGGCGCCGTGCTGGCGATGGTCTCCAAGCCGTCCTTCGACCCGAACGCCATCGCCGACCACGCCGACGGCGTCGCCGCCTACGAGGACCTGGTGAAGCAGGACCCGAACCCGCTGGTGAACCGGGCGATCGCCGGCGACCTGAACCCGCCGGGGTCGACCTTCAAGATCATCAGCACCTCCGCGGCGCTGGAGAGCGGGAAGTACAAGCCGTCCAGCACCTTCGCGAGCCCGCGGTCCTATCGCCTGCCGGGCACGGACACGGTGATCCAGAACGCGGTGGGCGAGGCCTGCGGCACCGGCCCGCGCGCATCGATCGCGCTGGCGCTCAGCCTCTCCTGCAACATCCCCTTCGCCCAGCTGGGCATCGCGCTCGGCGACGACGCCCTGCGCACGCAGGCGCAGAAGTTCGGCTTCGGCCAGCAGCTCTCGATCCCGCTGAAGGTGACCCCGAGCGTCTACCCCGCGGGGCCGCTCGACGACTCCGAGACGGCTCAGACGGCGTTCGGGCAGCAGGACGATCGGGCCACGCCGATGCAGATGGCGATGGTCGCCGCCGCGATCGGCAACGGTGGGACGTTGATGAAGCCCAACCTGGTGCAGAAGATCCTGTCGCCGTCGCTCGCGCCGGTGTCGCAGTTCTCGCCGGAGGTGCTCTCCAAGCCGGTGAGCCAGGACACCGCGGACGCCGTCCGCACCATGATGGTCGCGTCCGTCGCGAGCGGCGCGGCCACCAATGCAAGAATCGAGGGGGTCGAGGTGGCGGGCAAGACCGGCACGGCGCAGAACGGCACGGGTGATCCGTACACGCTCTGGTTCACGGGTTTCGCGCCCGCCTCGAACCCGCAGGTGGCGGTCGCGGTGGTCGTCGAGAACGGTGGGGGGCTGGGGCAGACGGGGTTCGGCAACCTCGTCGCGGCCCCGATCGCCAAGCAGGTCATGGAGGCGGTGCTGAACAGATGAGACCGGTCGCCGGGCTCACCTTCGGGGGCCGTTACGAGCTGTCGTCGCGCATCGCCGTGGGCGGCATGGGCGAGGTGTGGGAGGCCACGGACCTCGTCATCGGCCGACCCGTCGCCATCAAGATCCTGAAGGACGAGTACCTGGGCGACCCCGGGTTCCTCGAGCGGTTCCGCGCCGAGGCGCGGCACGCCGCCCTGGTCAACCACGAGGGCATCGCCAACGTCTACGACTACGGCGAGGAGGACGGCTCCGCCTTCCTGGTGATGGAGCTGGTGCCGGGCGAGCCGCTGTCCTCGATCCTCGAGCGCCACCACACGCTGCCGCCGGACCGGGTGCTCGACGTGGTCGCGCAGACGGCGATGGCGCTGCACGCCGCGCACGCCGCCGGCCTGGTGCACCGGGACATCAAGCCGGGCAACCTGCTGGTGACCCCCGACGGCCGGGTCAAGATCACCGACTTCGGCATCGCCCGCATCACCGACCAGGTGCCGCTGACCGCCACCGGCCAGGTGATGGGCACGGTGCAGTACCTGTCGCCGGAGCAGGCGAGCGGCCAGCCGGCCTCCCCGGCCACGGACGTCTACTCGCTGGGCATCGTCGCCTACGAGGCGCTGGCGGGCCACCGGCCCTTCACCGGCGAGTCGCAGGTCGCGATCGCGATGGCGCAGATCAACGACGCCCCGCCCGACCTGCCGACCTCGATCCCGGAGCCGGTCCGCCGGCTGGTCTTCGCGTGCATCGCGAAGGCGCCCTCCGACCGCCCCACCACCGCCGCGCTGCTGGCCAGGGCGGCCACGGCGCTGCGCCGCGGCGACGTGCTGGCCGCGGCCTCCGCGGTGCCCGCCGTGCTGCCCGCCGGCGTCGCGGCGCCCACCATGGCGATGACGGCGGAGGACCAGGCCACCTCGGTGATGCCCGCCTCGGCCGGGTTCGACACCACGCTGATGGGCGTGCCCGCCGCCGGCGCCGCCACCACCACGGCCTTCCCGCAGCAGCCGCCCACCCTCACGGGGCCCTACGGCACCGCCGACGGGCCGCAGGACGACGGACGGCGCCGCCGCAGCCCGTGGACCTGGCCCCTGATCGCCCTGATCGTGCTGCTCGCGATCGTGCTGATCGCCTTCCTGCTGATCCCGCGCGGCACGTCGACCCCGGGCGGCAGCGCGCCCGCGTCGAGCCGCGCGGCCGCGTCCAGCAGCGCCCCCGCCAGCTCGCAGGCCAGCGGGGTCGCCATCAACGCCGACGACTACCTGGGCCGCCCGTACCAGGAGGTCGTGAACGAGCTCGAGGGCAGCAACCTGCAGGTCGACCCCGTGTCGGGCGACCGCGCCGCCTCGTCCGGCGACGTCGGCAAGGTCTACGCGATCAGCCCCAGCAGCGGCACCGTCGCGGCGGGCCAGACGGTCACGGTGACCTACTACGGCAAGGTCGCGGCGCTCGACGCCCCGGGCACGCCGGCGACCGCGTCGGCCTCCTCCGTGCAGACCGGCCAGCAGGTCACGGTCTCGTGGCCCAGCTACTCCTGCCCGGCCGGCGGCGACGGCAGCCTCAGCGGCTGGCTCGTCAACGTGTCCGGCGCGGTCGCGAGCACGCAGGAGAAGCAGTTCCCGACGGACGCGGGCACCCGGTCCGCCACCATCACGGCGGGCGACTCGGCCGGCACGATCGTCGTGCGCTACCAGGCCACCTGCGGCCAGACCAGCACGCCGAACTCGCCCCCCGCTCGGATCACCGTGACCGCGCCGGCGGCGTCGCAGCAGCCCTCGCAGGGCACCGGCGACGGCACGGATCCCAGCGTCCAGCCGAGCGACGGCAGCGCGCCCTCCGCCTCCGCATCCACCGGCGGCTGACGTGACCGACGACCGCGCAGCAGCCGTCACGGGCCCGATCCTCGCCCTCACCGGCGGGGAGCGGCTGCTCGCCGGTCGGTACCGCGTCGAGCAGCTGATCGGCCGCGGCGGCATGGCCGAGGTGCACATGGGCACCGACACCCGGCTGGGCCGGCGGGTCGCCATCAAGCTGCTGAAGTCGTCGCTGGCGAACGACCCGGTGTTCCGCATGCGGTTCCGGCAGGAGGCGCAGGCGGCGTCCCGCATGACGCACCCCACCATCGTGCGCGTCTTCGACGCGGGCGAGGAGACGGTGCTCGAGTCCGGCGGCGGCGAGGCGCAGCTGCCGTTCATCGT
>JAKONM010000142.1 GCA_022701925.1 Microbacteriaceae bacterium | reverse complement strand
CAGGGCCGGAAGCTGTTCGCCCTGCGCAAGTCGATGCACGACCGCCTGCTGAAGCCGGCGAACGAGCGTCTGCTCGCCGCGCTGCTGCTGGACGCCGAGACGGGCCGCCAGGTGCTGGTCGGCGACTTCCACGCCGCTCCCCTGTCGGCCACCAACGCGCTGCGCCGCAAGCAGATCACCGCCGCGCACGAGGGCATGCGGGCGATGGCCGCCGGGGTGCCGGCGGTGATGGTCGGCGACTTCAACTACCCGCTGTTCCAGCGCGGGCTCGCGCGGCACCTGTCGTCGAGCGGCTACCAGCTGACCCGCACGACCGCACCGACCTACAACGGCACGGTCATGCGGGTGAAGTTCCGCGGCTACTTCGACTTCATCACGTCGACCGGGTTCGAGATCCGCGACGTGGAGGTGCTGCCGCAGGGCACGTCCGACCACCTCCCGGTGCGGCTCGAGGCGGACATCGCCGCCTGACGGCCTACCTGACAACAAGCTGGGAGAACGCTTGCCGTTCTGCCAGGATCCGGGGTCTAGCGTCGCGCCATGAGCACGACCGACGCCGGATCGAAGTCGATCCGCAGCCTGATCCCCGCCCGGATGGACCGGCTGCCGTGGACGCGGTTCCACTGGACCGTCGTGGTCGGCCTGGGCACGGCGTGGATCCTGGACGGCCTCGAGATCCAGATCGTGTCGGCGAACGGGTTCCAGCAGCAGCTGGGCATGTCGACCGAGCAGGTGACGCTGACCGGCACGATCTACCTGCTCGGCCAGGTCGTGGGGGCCCTGGTGTTCGGGCGCCTGTCGGACCGCCTCGGCCGCAAGAAGTTCTTCATCCTCACCCTCGCGATCTACCTGATCGGATCGGGGCTCGCGGGCTTCTCGCCGAACGTCGAGTTCCTCTGGGTGTTCCGCTTCATCGCCGGGCTCGGGATCGGCGGGGAGTACACGGCGATCAACTCGGCCATCGACGAGATCATCCCCTCCAAGTACCGCGGGCGGATCGACATCGCGATCAACGGCACCTACTGGGGCGGCGCGGCGCTCGGCGCGGCCGCGAACCTGTACCTGCTGACGAATCCGGTCCTGGTCGAGACCGGCTGGGGCTGGCGCATCGGCTTCTTCATCGGCCCGGTCCTGGGGCTGATCATCATCTTCCTGCGCCGTCACGTGCCGGAGAGCCCGCGGTGGCAGATCACCCACGGGCACGAGCAGGACGCGGAGGCGAACGTCAGCCGGATCGAGCGCGAGGTCGCGGCCGAGGCGGGCGGCCGTCTGCCGGACGTGCCCGACGAGAAGGCGATCGCCATCCCGGTGCACGACCGCGTGCCCTTCTCGGTCGTCGCCCACACCCTCTTCCGCCGCTACCCGTCCCGCGCCTTCGTCGGCCTGGCGATGATGGTGACCCAGGCGTTCCTCTACAACGCGATCTTCTTCACCTACGCGCTGGTCCTCGAGAACTTCTACGACGTGCCGAACGGCGTGACGAACCTGTACTTCTTCCCGTTCGCCATCGGCAACCTGATCGGCCCGCTCGTGCTCGGCCCGCTGTTCGACACGATCGGCCGCAAGCAGATGATCTTCGCGACCTACTCGATCGCGGCGGTCGTGCTGGCCCTGTCGGCGGTGCTCTTCTCCGCCGACGTGCTGAACGCGACGACGCAGACGATCCTGTGGAGCGTCTCGTTCTTCTTCGCGTCGGCCGGGGCCTCCTCCGCCTACCTGACGGTCAGCGAGACGTTCCCGCTGCAGCTGCGGGGCCAGGTGATCTCGTACTTCTTCGCCATCGGCCAGATCGCCGGCGCGATCGCCCCGGCGGTGTTCGGGCTGCTGATCGGCGACGGCAGCGACCGCGGCCCGCTGACCGGCGGCTACTTCTTCGGCGCGGCGCTGATGTTCGTCGGCGGCCTGATCGCCCTGATCTTCGGGGTCCGGGCCGAGGGAAAGTCGCTGGAGGACATCAGCGACGTCGACTTCATCGACAAGGCGCTGCGCGAGCGCCAGCACGCCTGACGCGCGGCCCCCTGGAGGGCGGCCACCCGCGGGTCGCTCCCCTGGGCCGTGGGATCGCTCGGGGTCAGCCCTGCAGCAGGCCGTGCAGGCGGTGCACCGCGGAGGCGGCGCCGATGGTGCCGTGCAGGTGCTCGGGGTGGGCGCCCTCCAGGAAGATCTGGGCGAGCATCCGCTCCACCGCGTCGTCCGTGCCGGGCCGCTCCCGCTGCCAGGCCTCCCACACCGACTCGGCCCAGGCGTCCACGGCCTTGGCGTGGCCGCGCTCCGACGGCACCCGCACCCCGGCCTCCGCGACGTCGACCACCGTCAGCCAGCCCTGCTGCGGTGCGGGCGCCTCGAACATCGGCCAGGACGCGGTGGGGCGGCCCATGCGCCGGTGCACCTGGCGCACGTCCTCGCCCGAGAACCCGTGCTCGATCGACAGCCACAGGCCCGCCAGGGCGTAGCCGACGCGCAGCAGCGGCGTCGACCCGCCGGCGTGCTGGGCCGCGTAGGCGTCGGCGGTCAGCTGGTGGTACCGCAGCATGACCGGGTGCTGCACCTGGAAGCCCATCAGCTCGCCGTGCACCAGCGTGCAGGCGACGGAGGCGTCCACCTCGGGCACGACGTCATCGGCCGCGGGCAGATGGACCCCGCAGCCGGGGCAAGCGGTGCCGCCGTCCACCCGGCCAGCCTCGCACGAATGGACCGGACGCCGCCTCCGCGCCCCTCAGCCGTCGCCGAGCGCGGCCTCGAGCCGGTCCAGCTTGCCCGTCAACTCCCCCGTGAATCCGGGCCGGATGTCGGCCTTCAGCACCAGCGACACGCGCGAGCCGTGGGCGCCGACGGCTTCGGTCGCGCGGCGCACCACGTCGAAGACCTCGTCCCACTCCCCCTCGATGGTGGTGAACATCGAGTCCGTGCGGTTCGGCAGGCCCGACTCGCGCACGATCCGCACCGCGTCCGCGACCGCGTCGTGCACCGATCCGTCCGCCCGACCGTCCCCGCTCGGGCTCACCGAGAACGCCACCAGCACGGCGACCACCTCCTCAATCGACCTCCAGTCCACAGGACGGGGCCGCGGCGTCGCTGAGCGCCCGCCGGAGGTCCCGGGTCACCGCGCGGAGCGCGCTCCCCCGCACGGGAGGATGTGGGCATGCGATGGAGCAGGACGATCGGCGGCACGGCCGCGCTGCTGACCGCGGGCGCGCTGCTGGCCGGCTGCTCCGCGTCCACCACCCCGGAACCGCCTGCCGCCGCCTCGTCGAGCCAGCCTGCGGCCACCCGCGTGGTGGCGCAGACCCTCGCCGTGCCGGAGTCGCTGCGCCGCGCGCCCTTCGACCAGCAGCGCACGGTGTACGCGCCGCAGGGCTGGACGGTGTCGCTGTGGGCGAGGGTCGAGGGGGCCCGGATGGCGCTGTGGACGCCGGACGACCGCCTGCTGGTCTCCCGCCCGGACTCGGGCGACGTGCAGCTGCTGACGCCCGGCGGGTCCGCCGCCGCGGTGCCGACGGCGACCACGCTGATCAGCGGCCTCACGCAGCCGCACGGGCTGGCCTTCGACGGCGACGACCTGCTGATCGCCTCCAGCGACCGGGTCGACCGGTGGCGGTACGCGGACGGGCGGCTGTCCGACCGCCGGACCGTCGTGACCGGGCTGCCGAACGGCAGCACGGGCGAGCTGCGCGGGGCCTACGCGCACGCGCTGAAGAGCGTCGTCGTCGGGCAGGACGGCACCGTCTACGTCTCCGTCGGCAGCACCGGCAACACCTCCGCGGAGGACCGCGACGCCGACCCCGAGCGCGCCGCGATCCTGAAGGTGGAGGACGGGCGGGCGGTGCCGTTCGCCTCGGGCGTCCGCAACGGCACCGGGCTGGCCGTCGCGCCGGACGGCGCCGTGTGGACCGCGGTGAACAACCGCGACCGCATCGCCTACCCCTCCGACCGCTACTACGAGGGCGGCAGCGGGTCGGACCTCGGACGGGTGCTGCAGGACTACGTGAACGACCACCCGCTGGAGCCGGTCGCGAAGCTGACCGAGGGCCGCGACCTGGGCTGGCCGTACTGCAACCCGGATCCCGACGCGGACCCCGGGGCGAAGGGCAGCGCGCTGGACTGGTCCGACCGCCCCTTCGTGCGGGACGCGGAGCTGAACCGCGACGGCTCGAAGCTCGACTGCGCGGCGCTGCCCGCGGTCGAGCAGGGGCTGCCGGCCCACTCCGCGCCGCTCGGCATGTCGTTCGCGGCGCAGGGCGTGCTGCCTCAGGGGCCGGGCGCGCTCATCGGCGTGCACGGCAGCTGGAACCGCACCCCGCCCCGCGCTCCCGAGGTCGTGTTCATGCCGTGGAAGGACGGCTCGCTCGGCGACGCGCAGACGCTGCTCAGCGGGT
>JAKONM010000127.1 GCA_022701925.1 Microbacteriaceae bacterium | reverse complement strand
GGCCGGCCTGCCGCGGTCGGTGCCGGGCTACGCGATCGACCGCATGTGCGCCGGCGCGATGACCAGCGTGACCACGGTCGCCGGCGGCATCGCCTTCGGCGCCTACGACGTCGCCATCGCCGGCGGGGTGGAGCACATGGGGCACCACCCGATGGGGTTCGACGCCGACCCGAACCCGCGGTTCGTCGCCGAGCGCCTCGTCGGTTCGGAGGCGCTGGTCATGGGCGCGACCGCCGCGCGGATCCACGACCGCTTCCCCGCCCTCACGAAGGAGCGCGCGGACCGCTTCGCGATGCGGTCGCAGCAGAAGGCCGGCGCCGCCTACGACGCCGGGCACATCCAGCCCGACCTGGTGCCCGTGGCCACCCGCGGCCCCGGCGGCTGGGGGCTGGCCGTCCGCGACGAGGTCATGCGGCCCGGCACCACCCTCGAGGCGCTCGCCGAGCTGCGGACCCCGTTCCGCCCGCACGGCAACGTCACCGCGGGCAACGCGGCCGGGTTGAACGACGGGGCGACCGCCTCGCTGATCGCGAGCGAGCAGGCGGCGCGCGAGCTGGGGCTGCCGGTGAAGATGCGGCTCGTCTCGTTCGCCTACGCCGGCGTGGAGCCCGAGGTGATGGGGATCGGCCCGGTGCCCAGCACCGAGAAGGCGCTGGTCAAGGCCGGCCTGACCATCGACGACATCGACCTGTTCGAGCTGAACGAGGCGTTCGCGGTGCAGGTGCTCAGCCTGCTCGACCACTTCGGCATCGACGACGACGACCCGCGCGTGAACATGTGGGGCGGCGCCATCGCGTTCGGCCACCCGCTCGCCTCCTCCGGCGTGCGGCTGATGCTGCAGCTGGCCCGCCAGTTCGAGCTGCACCCCGAGGCGCGGTACGGCCTGACGGCGATGTGCATCGGGCTGGGCCAGGGCGGCAGCGTGATCTGGGAGAACCCGCACTTCGACCCGAAGGCGAAGCGCCGGGCGGACAAGCGGGCGAAGAAGGAGGCCGGACGATGACCGACGTGCAGCAGGAGGCCGACCTGGTGTCGCTGGCCGCCGACGAGGTCGTGACCGAGGCGCACGCGCGGGACGTGCCGCTGCCCGACGGCGGCGTGCTCCTGCTCGTCACCCTCGACAACGGGCGCGACCACACCCGTCCGAACACCCTGGGGCCGCGCAGCCTGCTGGCCCTGGAGGCCGTGCTGCTCGAGGCGCAGGCCCGGGCGGGGCGGGGCGAGATCGCCGCGCTGGCCGTCACCGGCAAGCCGTTCATCCTGGCCGCGGGCGCCGACCTCAGCCAGGTCGGCGCCATCCCCGACCGCGCGACGGCGAAGCAGCTGGCGCAGCTGGGCCACCGCGTGCTCGGCCGGCTCGGCGACCTCGGGGTGCCCTCCTTCTGCTTCATCAACGGGCTGGCGCTCGGCGGCGGCCTGGAGATCGCGCTGAACGCCGACCACCGCACCGTCGACGCCGCGGCCCCCGCGATCGCCTTCCCGGAGGTCGCGCTCGGGATCATCCCGGGGTGGGGCGGCTCGACGCTGCTGCCGAACCTGATCGGCATCGAGGCGGCCCTGCGGGTGATCGTCGAGAACCCGCTGAAGCAGCGGGTGCTGACGGCGCAGCAGGCGCTGGACCTCGGCATCGCCGACGCGATGTTCCCCTCCGCCGTCTTCCTGGAGCGGTCGATCGCCTGGGCGGGCGACGTGGTGGCCGGACGGGTCCGGGTCGAGCGCCCGCACGCGCCCGGCCGCCTGGAGCGGGCCGTCAAGTGGGACATCGCCGTGCGGGTCGCCCGCAAGGGCCTGGAGTCGAAGATCGGCACCGTGCCGGCCTCCCCGTACGCGGCGCTCGACCTGCTGGCGGGCGCCAAGCGCGTGAAGGACCGGGCCGGCGTGCTGGCGGGCTTCGCGGCCGAGGACGAGGCGCTCGCCGACCTGCTCGCCGGCGACCAGGCGGCGGCGTCCCTCTACGCCTTCGACCTGGTGCAGCGCCGCGCGAAGCGGCCTGCGGGCGCGCCGGACAAGGCCCTGGCGAAGAGGGTCACCAAGGTCGGCGTGATCGGGGCCGGGCTGATGGCCGGTCAGTTCGCCCTGCTGTTCGCACGGCGCCTGAAGGTGCCGGTGGTCATCACCGACGTCGACCGGGCGCGCGTCGACGCGGGCCTGGCGCGCATCCGCGCCGACGTCGCGACGCTGCAGGGCAAGGGCCGCGTCTCGTCCGACGAGGCGAACCGCCTGGTCGGCAGCATCACCGGCACCGTCGAGACGGCCGACTTCGCCGACTGCGACTGGGTGATCGAGGCGGTGTTCGAGGAGCTCTCCGTGAAGCAGGAGGTCTTCGCCCGCGTCGAGCCGCACCTGTCCGAGACGGCCGTGCTGGCGACCAACACCTCCTCCCTGTCCGTGGAGGCGATCGGCGCGCGCCTGGCGCACCCCGAGCGGCTGGTCGGCTTCCACTTCTTCAACCCGGTCGCGGTGATGCCGCTGATCGAGGTGGTGCGCACGCCGGCGACGGACGACGCGACCCTGTCGACCGCGATGGTCGTCGCGAAGACCCTGAAGAAGAGCGCCGTCATCGTGCAGGACGCGCCCGGCTTCGTGGTCAACCGGGTGCTGGCGAAGGTGCTCGGCGAGGCGATGCACGCCGTCGACACGGGGACGCCGTTCGAGGTGGTGGACCACGCGCTCGACCCGTTCGGGCTGCCGATGTCGCCCTTCGAGCTGCTCGACCTGGTCGGGCTCCGGGTCGGCGCGCACGTGCTCGACACGCATCACGCGGCCTTCCCCGACCGGTTCTTCGACTCCGCGAACCTGCACGCGCTGGCGGAGGCCGGCGTGCTGCTGGAGAAGGACGACAAGGGCTCGGTGAAGGGCTTCGACAAGCGGGCGCTCGCGATCGTGAAGGGCTCGCTGCCGCCGGACGCGACGCCGATGTCGGCGGAGGAGTTCCGACTGCGCGTCGAGGACGGCCTGGCCGATGAGATCCACCGGATGCTCGAGGACGGCGTGGTCGCGGCGGCGCAGGACGTCGACCTCTGCCTCATCCTGGGTGCGGGATACCCGTTCATCGACGGCGGCGTCACGCCCTACCTCGACCGCTCGGGCGCCTCCGAGCGGGCCTTCGGCGCCACATTCCACACGCCCCCGATCCGCGGCGCCGCTCACCGCTGACCGCCTCGTGACCAGGCCCGCGACACCGGACCAGGGGATCCCTGGTCCGGTGTCGCAGACCTGGTCACCGCGCGGCGTGGAGGAACGGGGTGCAGCAGTCCGCCAGCGCCGCCCGCGGGCGGGCGGGTCGTGCGTACTCCCGCTGCAGCGAGGACGGGACCGAGCAGCGCGGTGCTCCCCGACTCCCGCCATCCCCAGCGCGCGAGCGCGTCGAGCCGACGACGCACCCGGTCCTCGCGCCGCTTCTCGGCGATGACGGCGTCGGCGGCCCCGCTCCTCGCCAGGCCGGCCTCGCGGTACTTCTCCTCCCCGTCGAGACCGCCTCCTGCCCAGCCGCGCACGAACCCGAAGTCGAGGCGACCGGCCAGCCCCCGCTCGTCGAACACCTCGAGCTGCAGGACGGGCGGCTCGACGCCCAGCCGCATCATCGACTCACGGCTGCGCGACTCCGCCGCGGACTCCGCCTCCGCCCGCGCGAACGCCACCGCCTGCTGCGCCTTCGTCCAGCCCCGCGCGCCCGCCGCCAGCGACACCGCCTCCTCGAGCGCGTACCGGGCGAGCCCGCCGTGCAGCGCGCCGTCGGCGACCACCACGGCGGCGGAGAAGATGGACGCCCTCGCGACGTCCACCACGGTGCGCGCGGCGTCGGTCGCGTGCAGGAGGCCGACGAACGACGTCCCGTGGTCCAGCGGGGCGACGTGGACGGCCACGCCGACCAGCGCCCGGCCGGACGCGTCCTCGCTCACGACGTGCACCCGGTCGAGCGGAGCGTCGACCAGCGGGAGCCCGTGCAGCACGGCGGCGGACCAGTGGGAGGACACGGGCTGCACGCCCGCCACCGAGGCGAAGGCCCGCACCTGCACCAGATGCCGCTCCTCGCGCGTCAGGAGGCCGTACCCGGCCTGCTCGACGTGGACGCCCGGGCGCACCCGGGCGAGCCTCCCGGCTTCGCAGGCCCGGGCCAGCGCGCGCCGCTCGCGCGAGGTCGCGGCCTCCCGGACGATCAGCAGCTCGAGCAGCCAGGGGTTCACCCGCCCAGGGTCCGGCACCCCGAGGCGTCAGGACCCCGTGGGCGGGCGCAGATCGGGGACCGGGCGGTCGAGCATCCGGGGAGGAGCGGCGGAGCGCTCGCGCGGCGACGCGGTCTCGAGCGCGCCGGGACCAGGTCCGGGACGGCGGACCAGGGGCGCCGCTGGTCGACTGTCCCGGATCTGGTCGGCGGAGCGGCGGTCAGGAGCGGGCGGGCTGCTCCGCCGGGCGCGCGGCCGGCAGCTTCGTGCCCGCCAGCTGGTCGAGGATGTCGGCCGCGATCCGGGGCGCGGTCAGGCCGCTCTCCTCCAGGATCTCGCCCCGCTCCGCGTGGGGCAGGAAGGCGTCGGGCAGCCCCACCTCGTTCAGCGCGGTGTCGACCCCGGCGGCGCGCATGTCCTGCCGCAGCCGCGTGCCGACGCCGCCGACCCGCACGCCGTCCTCGATCGTGACCACCAGGCGGTGCTGGGCGGCCAGGTCGATCAGGCTCGCGGCGATCGGCACGGCCCAGCGGGGGTCCACCACCGTGACGCCGACCCCGTGCTCCGCGAGCAGCCTCGACACCTCGAGACCCTGCGCCGTCATCACGCCGATGGCGACCACGAGCACGTCCTGCGCGTCGCCGCGGGCGAGCACGTCCACGCCGTCGCTCAGGCGCTCGAGGGCGGGCACGTCGGCCGGCACGGCGCCCTTCGGCAGCCGGACGACCGTCGGCGCGTCGACGACGGCGACGGCCTCCGCCAGCTCCTCCGCCAGGGTCGCGCCGTCGCGGGGCGAGGCCAGCCGCATGCCGGGGACGATCTGCAGCATGGCGAGGTCCCACATGCCGTGGTGGCTCGCGCCGTCCGGCCCCGTGATGCCGGCGCGGTGCAGCACGAACGTGACGCCGGCGCGGTGCAGCGCCACATCCATCAGCACCTGGTCCAGCGCACGGTTCAGGAAGGTGGCGTAGACCGCGAAGACCGGGTGGAGCCCGCCGTAGGCCAGCCCGGCGGCGGAGGTCACGGCGTGCTGCTCCGCGATGCCGACGTCGATGACGCGCTCCGGGAAGCGGTCCGCCAGCTGGGCGAGGCCGACGGGTCGCAGCATCGCGGCGGTGATCCCGACGATCCTCCGGTCCTGCTGCGCCAGGTCGGCCAGGGACTGGCCGAAGACGTCGGCCCAGTCCCGGGCGCCCGAGGGCGCGGAGAGCGACTGCCCCGTCTCGGGGTCGATGACCCCGACCGCGTGGAAGAGGTCGGCCTCGTCCGCCCGGGCCGGCGCGTAGCCGCGGCCCTTCTCGGTGATGACGTGGACCAGCGCCGGCAGCTCGTAGTGCTTCGCCTGCTCCAGCGCGTTCTCGAGCGCCGCCTCGTCGTGCCCGTCGACGGGCCCGATGTACTTGATGTCGAGGTTCGAGTACATCCGCTCGTTGTTCACGAAGCGGGCGAGGAACCCGTGCATGGCGCCGCGGGTGCCGCGGTACACGGCGCGGCCGCCCCGTCCGAACCGGTCGAACAGCCGTTGCGACCCGCGCTGCATGTCGCGGTAGGTGCGGCGGGTGCGCACCTCGTTGAGGTACCGCGCCAGCCCGCCGATCGTCGGCGCGTAGGACCGGCCGTTGTCGTTCACGACGATGACCAGGCGGCGGTTGTTGTCGTCGCTGATGTTGTTCAGCGCCTCCCACGTCATCCCGCCCGTGAGGGCGCCGTCGCCCACCACCGCGACGACGTGCCGGTCGGTCTGCCCCGTCACCTGGTAGGCGCGCGAGATGCCGTCGGCCCACGACAGGGAGCTGGAGGCGTGGGACGACTCCACGATGTCGTGCTCGCTCTCGGCGCGGTCCGGGTAGCCGGAGAGCCCGCCGCGCTGGCGCAGCCGCGAGAAGTCCTGGCGACCCGTGAGCAGCTTGTGCACGTAGGTCTGGTGGCCCGTGTCCCACACGATCGCGTCGTGCGGCGAGTCGAAGACGCGGTGCAGGGCGATCGTCAGCTCGACGACGCCGAGGTTCGGCCCGAGGTGCCCGCCCGTGCGGGAGACGTTGGTGATCAGGAACGCCCGGATCTCCGCGGCCAGCGAGGTCAGCTGGTCCTGGGAGAGTGCGAGCAGGTCCTTCGGACTGCGGATCCGCTCGAGCAGGGTCATCCCTTCACTGTATCCAGACGCCGGCGAGGTGCCGGCCGCTCCCCGGGCGATCCCGGGCGGCCGTCGAGCGCAGGAGGGGCCGGACGTCGCGCGCGACCTCCAGCCCCTGCTGCGCTCGATGCGCGACGGCCGTCAGGCGGTGACGAGGCTCCGCAGCACGTACTGCAGGATGCCGCCGTTGCGGTAGTAGTCGGCCTCGCCCGGGGTGTCGATGCGGACGACGGCCTCGAACTCGACCGGCTGCCGCCCCGCCGCGGAGTGCGAGGTCGGCGAGGCGACCACGTGCACGGTCTTCGGCGTCGTGCCGTCGTTCAGCGCCGTCACGCCCGTCACGTCGAACGACTCGGTGCCGTCGAGCCCCAGCGACGCGGCGGTCTCGCCCGCCGGGAACTGCAGGGGCAGCACGCCCATGCCGATCAGGTTCGAGCGGTGGATGCGCTCGAAGCTCTCGGCGATCACGACGCGGACGCCCAGCAGGTTCGTGCCCTTCGCCGCCCAGTCGCGGCTGGAGCCGGAGCCGTACTCCTTGCCGGCCAGGATCACGAGCCCCGTCCCCTCGGCCTGGTAGCGCTCGCTGGCGTCGTAGATGAACGCCTGCGGCGCGTCCGGCTGCGTGAAGTCCCGGGTGTACCCGCCCTCCACGCCGTCGAGCAGCCGGTTGCGCAGCCGGATGTTCGCGAAGGTGCCGCGGATCATCACCTCGTGGTTGCCGCGGCGCGAGCCGTAGGAGTTGAAGTCCTTGCGGTCGACGCCGTGCTGCGTGAGGTACTGCCCGGCGGGGCTGTCCGCCTTGATCGAGCCGGCGGGGCTGATGTGGTCGGTGGTGACCGAGTCGCCGAGCAGCGCCAGCACGCGGGCCCCGGTGACGTCGACGACCGGGGAGGTCTCGATCGTCATGCCGTCGAAGTACGGGGGCTTCCGCACGTAGGTGGACTGCTCGTCCCAGTCGAAGGTGGCGCCGGTCGGGGTCGGCAGGGTCCGCCACCGCTCGTCGCCGTCGAAGACGCCGGCGTACTCGTGCTCGAACATCTCGGTCGAGATCGACGAGTCGATCGTCGACTGCACCTCCTCCGCGGCGGGCCAGATGTCCTTCAGGAACACGTCGTTCCCGTCGTGGTCACGGCCCAGCGGGTCGGTCTCGAAGTCGAAGTTCATGCTGCCCGCGAGGGCGTAGGCGATGACCAGCGGCGGGCTGGCCAGGTAGTTCATCTTCACGTCGGGGTTGATCCGGCCCTCGAAGTTGCGGTTGCCGGAGAGCACCGCGGTGACGGCCAGGTCGTTCTGCTGCACGGCGTCCGAGATCTCGGGCTCCAGCGGACCGGAGTTGCCGATGCAGGTGGTGCAGCCGTAGCCGACCAGGTAGAAGCCCAGGTCCTCGAGCGGGCCCATCAGCCCGGCCTTCTCGTAGTAGTCGGTGACGACCTTCGAGCCCGGCGCGAGCGTGGTCTTCACCCACGGCTTGGCCTTCAGGCCCTTCTCGCTGGCCTTCTTCGCCAGCAGGCCGGCCGCCAGCATCACCGAGGGGTTGGAGGTGTTGGTGCAGGACGTGATCGCCGCGATCGCGACCGCGCCGTGGTCGAGCGTGAACTCGCCCGCCGTCGCGCGGACGCTGACCGGGTTCGACGCGTGCTTCGGCGCGGAGCTGGTGTGCGCCGCCTGCAGCTCGCCCGGGAACGAGGCGCCCGCGGTCTCGAGCTCGCGGTCGTCGGAGGCGTCCTCCTCGCCGGGGGCGGCGGTCGCCGGGTCCGAGGCCGGGAAGGTGCCCTCCACCGCCTCGTCCAGCACCGTCGGGCGCTCGGCGTAGTCGGCCAGGTCGTGCTCGAAGGTCGTCTTCGCCTGCGACAGCTCGATGCGGTCCTGCGGACGGCGGGGCCCGGCGATCGACGGCACCACGGTGGCGAGGTCCAGCTCGAGGTACTCGGAGTAGGTCGCGGCCTGCGCCGGGTCGTGCCACAGCGACTGGCGCTTGGCGTACGCCTCGACCAGCGCGACCTGCTCCTCGGAGCGGCCGGTCAGGCGCAGGTAGTCGAGCGTCACGTCGTCGATCGGGAACATCGCCGCGGTCGAGCCGAACTCCGGGCTCATGTTGCCGATGGTGGCGCGGTTGGCCAGCGGCACCTCGCCGACGCCCTCGCCGTAGAACTCGACGAACTTGCCCACGACACCGTGAGCGCGCAGCATCTGCGTGATCGTCAGCACCACGTCGGTGGCGGTCACGCCGGTCGGGATGGCCCCCGTCAGCCGGAAGCCGACGACGCGCGGGATCAGCATGGAGACCGGCTGGCCGAGCATGGCGGCCTCGGCCTCGATGCCGCCGACGCCCCAGCCCAGCACGCCGAGCCCGTTGACCATCGTGGTGTGGGAGTCGGTGCCTACCAGCGTGTCGGGGTAGGCCTGCAGCTCGCCGTCGACCTCGCGGGTGAAGGCGACGCGCGCCAGGTGCTCGATGTTGACCTGGTGGACGATGCCGGTGCCCGGCGGCACGACCTTGAAGTCGTCGAAGTCCGTCTGGCCCCAGCGCAGGAACTGGTAGCGCTCGCCGTTGCGCTCGTACTCGATCTCGACGTTGCGCTCGAAGGCGTCGGGGCGGCCGAAGAGGTCCGCGATGACGGAGTGGTCGATGACCAGCTCGGCGGGCGCCAGCGGGTTGATCCGCGTCGGGTCGCCGCCCAGGTCGCCCACCGCCTCTCGCATGGTGGCCAGGTCGACGATGCAGGGCACGCCCGTGAAGTCCTGCATCACGACGCGCGCGGGCGTGAACTGGATCTCGGTGTCGGGGTCGGCCGCGGCGTCCCAGGACCCGAGGGCGCGGATCTGGTCGGCGGTGACGTTCGCGCCGTCCTCGGTGCGCAGGAGGTTCTCCAGCAGCACCTTCAGGCTGAACGGCAGGGCCTCGTACCCGGGCACCGCGTCGATCGCGAAGATCCGGTAGGTCGTGCCGCCGACCTCCAGGTCGGTCCGGGCTCCGAAACTGTCCACAGCGGCCATGCTGACGCCTCCAATGCCGGGCCGACCGCGGCGTGTCACGCGGCCGAGAGCCCGAAGGGGAGCCTACCCGTGGCCGCGGACGCCGGAGGGATCAGGAGGTCGCGGCCGCCCGGCCCCTGCGGTGCACGGCCTGCACCCCGAGGATCGTCAGCACCAGCACCGGCGCGTAGAGCGGCAGCCCGAGGGCGATCTTCGCGATGCCGAGCGCGACGACCTGGTCGCCCGCCAGGTACAGCGGCAGCTGCACCGCCAGCCGCACCGCGAAGAGCGCGGTCCACAGCACCGTCAGCCAGGTGTAGAGGCGCCGCTTGGCCGGGTCCTGCAGCCAGCCGCGGTCCTGCATCATCAGCGACACGACGACCCCGATCAGCGGCCGCCGGACCAGCAGCGAGACCAGGAAGGCGAGCCCGTAGCCGGCGTTCGTCAGCAGCCCGGGCAGGAAGTTCTCGTTCGCGTCGCCCGTCACCAGGGCGAGCACCGCGGAGAGCACCGCGCCCAGCCCGCCGCCGACCGCGGTGAGCACCCGCTGGCGCCGCGCCAGCCGGATCACGACGAACACGGCCGCCAGCGCGACCGGCGGCAGCACCACCGGCAGCAGCGCGTCCCTGGGCACCGGGCCGGGCGCGGCCTGCAGCGCGACCACCTGGTACGCGACGATGAAGACCAGCGACGGCAGCACCGCCTCGACCACGCCCAGCACCCCGCCGATCGCGGCGACGAGTCCGCGGAAGGTCAGCGGATCCGCACGGGCCGCCCGGGCCAGCCCGGTCGCGGGGGGCTGCTCGGTCACGCGTCCAGCTGCGCCCGCTGGGGCGCGGGGCCCTCCGCCTGCGCGCCCTCGGGCATGTGCAGCGGGATCAGCTCCCGGGGCGGCATCGGGCTCGAGCCCCGCACGACCACCACGCTGCGGAACAGCTCCTCCATCACCGCGCCGAGGCCGGGGTCGACGGCCGCGTCGCCGCTGACCACGCCGCGCAGGAACCAGCGCGGCCCGTCGACGCCGACGAAGCGGGCGATCCGCGTCACGGGTCGGCCGTCGGGTCCCGGCTGCGCCGGGATCTGCGCCAGCAGCTCAGGACCGAGGCCCCCGTCGACCAGGCGGGTCGAGCCGCCCTGCGACAGGATCTGCTGCTCGATCTGGCCGCGGATCTCGTGCCAGAGCCCGCTGGACCGGGGCGCCGCGAACGGCTGCACCTGCAGGCTCGACTCCCCCACGTCCAGGCCGACCGCCACGACGCGGCCCGTGCCCTCCTCGACCTCGAGCCGCAGGCCCAGGCCGTCCCTCGGCATGATCTTCACGCCGCCCAGGTCGATGTAGGGCCGCGCGGGGTTCGCCTCGGCCACGTCGAGCGGTCCCTGCACCGCCCGGTCGGCCGGAGCCGACTTCGGCTGCGGCTGGTCCGCCTCGTCCTCGTCCGTCACGTCGTGTCCCCTTCTCGGCCGGCGCCCGTCGAGCCGAAGCCGCGGGAGGCGCGGTGCGTGCCCGGCAGCGAGGCCACCGGGACGAACCGCACGGCGGGCACCGGCAGCACCACGAGCTGCGCGATCCGGTCGCCGACCGCGACATCGTACGCGGCGGCGACGTCGGTGTTCAGGAGCACCACCCGGATCTCGCCCCGGTAGCCGGCGTCGATCAGGCCGGGCGAGTTCACGACCGTCACGCCGTGCCGGGCGGCCAGGCCGCTGCGGGGCAGCACCATCGCGGCGGTGCCCGGCGGCAGGGCGATGCGCACGCCGGTGCCGACGACCGCCCGTCCCTGCGGCGGGAGGGTCACCGCCTCCGCCGCGCGCAGGTCGGCCCCGGCGTCCCCCGGCAGCGCCGCGAGCGGCGCGTCCCCCTCGACCAGCACCTCGATCATGCCGGGCGACGCTACTAGAGCCCCCGGCGTCTGGTGGGATGAGCGGGTGACGAGGTATCGCGAGCGCCTGATCCCCGGGGCCGGCGCCGGGGTCGCCCTGCTGCTGCTCCTGCCGGCGGTCTACCTGGTCCTGCTGCCGCTGGGCCTGCCGGGGGTCGTCCCGCTGCTCGGCGCCGCCGCCGCGACCCTGGCCGCCGAGGCGGTGCTGTTCGGCACGGCGCCCGTCGTCGAGGTCGCGGGCGGCGAGCTGCGCGCGGGACCGGCGCGCATCCCCGTGTCCCTGACCGGCGAGACCGAGCCCTTCCACGGGTCGGAGGCGACGGCGGCCCGGGGCACCGGGCTCGACGCGCGCGCCTTCACGCTGATGCGGGGCTGGATCGACCCGGTGCTGCGGGTGCGGCTGACCGATCCGGACGACCCGGCGCCCTACTGGGTCGTCTCGACCCGCCGCCCCGAGCGGCTGGCGGCGGCGCTCGCCGAGGAGCGCGCGGCGGCGACGGCCGCTTGAGCCGGGCGGCCGCAGCATGCGAGGAGGGCCCGGCGACCAGTGGTCGCCGGGCCCTCCTCGCGTCGTGCCGGGAGGCTCAGGCCTCGCACTCGCGGCAGATGGGCCCGAGCTTCGACTCGTGGTCCAGCTGGGAGCGGTGCTTCACGAGGAAGCAGCTGACGCAGGTGAACTCGTCCGCCTGGGGCGGCAGCACCACGACGTCGAGGTCGAGGTCGGAGAGGTCGGCGCCGGGCAGCTCGAAGCCGCCCGGGTTGTCGGCGTCCTCCACGTCCACGACGCCGGACATCTTGTCCGGCACGCGCTCCTTCAGCGCCTCGATCGAGTCGGACTCGTCGTCCGTCTTGCGCGGGGCGTCGTAGTCGGTAGCCATGGGGTACCCGTCTTCTTCTCGCAGGTCGATTCGCCTGCCGATCCGGGGGTCCGGCGGCTGAGGCGGCGACAGTATGCACGAGGCGGAATGCGGATGCAAACGCCTCGCCACGGCCCGCTTCCAGCGGGTCACGGGCGCTGCAACCGCCGAGACTCGCCCCGTATTTCCGCGTCCGGCGGCGACCCGCGTGCGATCCTTGGCCGGCGGCGACCCGAGCCGCGCGACCCGTGGAAGGACCGCATGCAGACGCTCAGCGTTCTCTCGGTGGAGGACGGGGCGATCGTCGTCGTCTCCCCCGCCGGCGAGCGCTTCCGGCTGCCGGTCGACCAGGCGCTGCGGTCGCGCCTCCTCAGCTCGCCCGCTCCCCGCGACGAGCGCCGGCTGAGCCCTCGCGAGATCCAGGCGCACGTGCGGTCCGGGCTCTCCGCCGAGCAGGTCGCGGCGCTGACCGGGGTCGACGTCGCCTCCGTCGAGCGCTTCGTCGGCCCCGTGCTGGCGGAGCGCGCCTACGTCGTCGAGACCGCCCTGGCCGTCCGCCTGCCGCCGGAGACGGAAGGGGCCCGCTCCCGCACCTTCGGCGCGGTGATGGGTGAGCGCCTGGACGCGCTGGCGGCGCGGGAGGTGCGCTGGAGCAGCGCCAAGGAGCCCGCCGGGTGGGTGCTGGCCGTGCGCTTCACCGCAGACGACACGGCGCACGACGCCCGCTGGCGCTTCGACGCGAAGCACATGCGGCTCGACCCCGACAACGTCGAGGCCTCGACGCTGTCGCAGCAGGGCGTCCCGGCCGCGCTGACCCCGCGGCTCCGCGCGATCGAGCCCACCGCCCCGGTGACCATCGTCCCTCCGGCGCCGACCGCGATGCGCCGCGCCGCCGAGCCCGCGGAGGCGGACGGCGCCCGCTTCGACAGCGCCGCCTTCCGCTTCCCCGCGGCCGCGGTCGAACCGGAGCGGACGGCTGCGCCCGCCTCCCGCCGCCGCACCCGGCAGGACCCCGAGGCGGCTCGGTCCGCCGAGCGGCCGGCGCCGCCGGTCGGGGAGCCGCTGCCCGCGACCCGGCCATGGACCTGCTGCCGGCGCCCCGTGGCCGCACCGCGCCCCCGCCCGGCGAGGTCTTCGCCCCGCGCCCCTCCCCCGCGCCGCCCGCGGCCGGGAGGAACGCGTCCGTCACGCCGCTGCGCAGCAAGCACGTCGAGGAGGCGCCCGCCGAGGACCGCCCGACGGAGCCGCTGCGCCGCCGTCGCGAGCGCACGCAGACCCCGGCGAGCCCCGCGCCGGCGCCCGCGCCCACGCCGCAGCCCTCCGCCGACGAGGACCGGGCGGCCGCCGCCCGCGGCCGACGCGGGCGCACCTCGATGCCCAGCTGGGACGAGATCGTCTTCGGGCGGGACGAGACGCCCTAGCCGTCGAAGCGCGCCAGCGGCACCCACCGCTCGGCAGGCGTCCACGCGCCGTGCTGGCCGACCATGCCGCGTCCCGGCTCCTCGGCCGTCCGGTAGAAGGCCGCCTTCCCCCTCGCCGCGACGAGCAGGTCGCCGATGCGGGGCAGGACCGCCTCGTCCACCGGCCCGAACCAGTCGGCCGCCACGGCCTCGTCCCGCCGCAGCACGTCCCCGCGGCCGTCCAGCGCCGTCCGCCACGCGGCCGCGTGCGCCGCGGGGTCCTCCTCCGGACGCAGGTGCACGTGCAGCAGCCGCGGCTCGCCGGCCAGGTGCCGCACGCCGTCGAGCGGCGGGCCCGCCTGCTCCAGCACCACGTGGGCCTCATGCGGGACGTCGAGCATGCCGTGGTCGGCGGTGACCAGCAGCGTCTCGCCCCGCCGCAGGCCCCGCGCGGTCGCCGCGACCGCCGCGTCCACCGTCTCGAGCGCGTCCGTCCAGGACCCCGACCGCCAGCCCTCCCGGTGCCCGATCACGTCGAGCTCGGGCACGTAGCAGTAGGCGATGCCCGGGGCCGCCCGCAGCGCGGTCCAGGCCGCGGCGAGCCGGTCCTCGACGGTGCGGGCGCCGGCGTAGCGCGCGCCGCGCAGCACCTGGGCCGTGAAGCCGCTGGCGGCGTAGTGGCGGGGTCCTGCGGCGACGGCGGAGAACCCCTGCTCGACCGCCTGCTCGAACACCGTGGTCGCCCGCTGCCAGTCGCCCGGCAGCTGCGCGTCGAAGCCGCGCAGCTGGTTCACCACGCGGTCGGCGGCGGGGTCGAGCGCGGAGTAGGACACGACCCCGTGCCGGCCCGGCCGCACCCCCGTCGCCAGGGTCGCTAGCGCCGCGGCGGTGGTGGTCGGCGCACCGGTGTCGATCCGCCGGGCGCCGGCGAGCGTCCTGGCGTGGCCCGCCCTGGCGGTCAGCGCCTCGGCGCCCAGCCCGTCCACCAGGAGGACGACCACGCCCTTCCGCGGCGGCAGCCGCAGCGGGTTCGGCCTGCCGGCCACGGCGTCGAGGGCGGCGGGCAGCAGCCCGGCGAGGCCCGTCCGACCGGTCGGTACCATGGGGGCCACGAGCAGGCAGTGTGCCATCTCCTCGTCCGTGCGCCGCTCGAGCGGCCGGCCCGCTGGTCGGCCTCGCGGCGCGGCGGGCGGGCGTCCACCGGGCGTCCCGCGGCGCACGCCGGGACGGAGCGACCGCATGAGCACGACCGGGCCGAACCTCGCCGGGGAGCGGATCGAGGACGTCGACGTCTCCAGCGAGATGCAGGGGTCGTTCCTGGAGTACGCCTACTCCGTCATCTACTCCCGCGCCCTGCCCGACGCCCGCGACGGGCTGAAGCCGGTGCAGCGCCGGATCCTGTACCAGATGGCCGACATGGGCCTCCGGCCCGACCGCGGCCACGTGAAGTGCGCCCGCGTCGTCGGCGACGTGATGGGCAAGCTGCACCCGCACGGCGACAGCGCCATCTACGACGCGCTGGTGCGCATGGCGCAGCCGTGGGCGATGCGCCTGCCGCTGCTCGACGGGCACGGCAACTTCGGCTCCCTGGACGACGGCCCGGCCGCCTACCGGTACACCGAGGTGCGCCTGGCCCAGCCCGCGATGGCGATGGTGGCCGACCTCGACGAGGACGTCGTCGACTTCGTGCCGAACTTCGACAACCAGCTGGACCAGCCCGACGTGCTGCCCGCCAGCTTCCCGAACCTGCTCGTGAACGGGGCCAGCGGCATCGCGGTCGGCATGGCGACCAACATGGCGCCGCACAACCTCGCCGAGGTGGTCGCCGGGGTGCGGCACCTGATCGACCACCCCGACGCGACGCTCGAGGACGTGATGCGGTTCGTGCCCGGGCCCGACCTGCCCTCAGGCGGCACGATCACCGGGCTCGCCGGGGTGCGCGACGCCTACGCCACCGGCCGCGGCGCCTTCCGCACCCGCGCCAAGGTGCAGGTGGAGCCGGTGACGGCCCGCAAGGCCGGCCTGGTCGTCACCGAGCTGCCCTACCTGGTCGGTCCGGAGCGGGTGATCGAGAAGATCAAGGACGGGGTGCAGGCCAAGAAGCTGGCCGGCATCGCGAACGTCGTCGACCTGTCCGACCAGCACAACCTGCTGCGGCTCGTGATCGAGGTCAAGACCGGCTTCGACCCGATGGCCGTGCTGGAGCAGCTGTACCGCTACACGCCGCTCGAGGAGTCCTTCAGCATCAACAACGTCGCGCTCGTCGACGGCGGGCCGCGCACGCTGGGCCTGCTGGACCTGATGCGCGTCTACATCCAGCACCGCATCGAGGTCGTCACCCGCCGCACCCGCTTCCGGCTGGCGCGGCGGGAGGAGCGGCTGCACCTGGTCGAGGGCCTGCTGATCGCGATCCTCGACATCGACCGGGTGATCGCGGTGATCCGCGGCAGCGACGACACCGACGCGGCGCGCGCGGGCCTGATGGAGGCGTTCGCCCTCAGCCAGGCGCAGGCCGACTACATCCTCGAGCTGCGGCTGCGGCGCCTCACCCGCTTCTCCACGATCGACCTGGAGGCGGAGGCCCGGCAGCTGCGCGACGAGATCGAGCAGCTGCGCGCGCTGCTGGCCGACCCCGCGCTGCTGCGCAGCACCGTCTCCGACGAGCTGGCGCAGGCCGCCGAGCTGTTCGGCACGCCCCGCCGCACCCTGCTGACCGAGGCCGCGCCCGCGGCGCAGTCGCGGTCGGCGAAGGCCCCGGTGCTCGAGATCCAGGACGTGCCGTGCCGCGTGCTGCTCTCCAGCGCCGGGCAGGCCGTGCGCGTGGACGTCGCCCCGGGCGAGGCGGTGGAGCCGCAGCGCCGACGCGCCCGCCACGACGCGGTCGTGTCGCAGGTCGACGGCACGAGCCGCGGCGAGCTGGGCGCGGTCACGGACCTCGGCCGCCTCGTGCGCTTCACCCCGGTCGACCTGCCCGTCGTGCCCGCGGCGGCGGTGCAGCCGGCGGCCGGGGTGCCGATCGCCGCCTACCTGGGGCTGGACCCGAAGCAGGAGCGGGTGCTGGCGCTCGTCCGGCTCGACGGCGACCCGATCGCCGTCGGCACCGCCTCCGGCGTCGTGAAGCGGATCGCGCCGGGGCCCTGGCCGAACAAGCCGGTCTTCGAGGTCATCGCGCTGAAGCCGGGCGACCGGCTGGTCGGCGCCGCCCACGCCCCCGAGGACGCCGCCCTGGTCTTCGTCTCCTCCGAGGGGCAGCTGCTGCGGTTCTCCGCGGGGCTCGTGCGGCCGCAGGGCGCCGGGGCGGGCGGCATGGCCGGCATCTCGCTGCCGGCCGGGGCGACGGCCATCGCGTTCGCGGTGGCCGACCCGGACACCGCCGTGGTCGCCTCCGTCTCGGCGGTCGACGGCACCCTCGAGGCGCTGGGCACCGGCCGCGGCAAGCTGTCGGCCCTGGCCGAGTTCCCCGCCAAGGGCCGCGCGACGGCGGGCGTGCGGGCGCAGACCCTGAGCCGCGGCGAGACCGGCCTGCGCCTGGCCTGGGTCGGCCCCTCCCCCGCGCTGGCGGCCTCGAAGGACGGCGTGGCCCGCTCCTTCCCGACCGAGCAGTCGAAGCGCGACGCGCTGGGCACGCCCCTGGACGTGCAGGTCGACGCCTTCGGCACCGCCGCCCGCTAGACCCGGTCCTCGACGCGCGCGCCGAGGACCGGACGCTACGCGTCGATGCGGTCGCGGTCCGGGGAGTTCTGGGTGATGAAGTCCTTGCGCGGGGCGACGTCGTTGCCCATCAGCAGCTCGAAGGTGCGCTCGGCGGCGACCGCGTCGGTCACGCGCACGCGCCGCAGGGTGCGGTGCCGGCGGTCCATCGTCGTGACGGACAGCTGGTCGGCGTCCATCTCGCCGAGGCCCTTGTAGCGCTGGATGGGCTCCTGCCAGCGCTTGCGCTCCTTCTTCAGCTGCGCGAGCACGGCGTGCAGCTCCTGCTCGCTGTAGGTGTACACCGGCTCGTTCCTCCGCGCGCCGCTCACGACGACGCGGTGCAGGGGCGGCACGGCGGCGAAGACGCGCCCCTCCTCGACCAGCGGCCGCATGTAGCGGAAGAAGAGGGTCAGCAGCAGGGTGCGGATGTGCGCGCCGTCGACGTCGGCGTCGCTCATCAGGATGATCTTCCCGTAGCGCGCCGAATCGAGGTCGAAGGTACGGCCCGAGCCGCCTCCGATCGCGGTGATGATCGCCGCGCACTCGGCGTTGCCCAGCATGTCGCTGATCGACGCCTTCTGGACGTTCAGGATCTTGCCGCGGATCGGCATCAGCGCCTGGTACTCGCTGTTCCTGGCCAGCTTCGCCGTGCCCAGCGCGCTGTCGCCCTCCACGATGAAGAGCTCGGTGTCCGCGACGTTCGACGAGCGGCAGTCCTTCAGCTTGACGGGCAGGGAGGAGGACTCCAGCGCGTTCTTGCGCCGCTGCGTCTCCTTGTGCGCCCGCGCGGAGATGCGCGTCTTCATCTCGCCGACGACCTTCTCGAGCAGCACCCCGGTCTGCGCCCTGTCCTCCCGCTTCGCGGACTCGAACCGCTCCGTGAGCGCCTTCGACACGACCTGGCGCACGATGCCGCGCACGGCGGGGGTGCCGAGCACCTCCTTGGTCTGGCCCTCGAACTGCGGCTCGGGCAGCCGCACCGTGAGCACGGCGGTCATGCCGGCCATCACGTCGTCCTTCTCGAGCTTCTCGTTCGCCCCGACCTTCAGGCGGCGCGCCGCGGCCTCCACCTGCGCCTTCACGACCGCGTAGAGGCCCGCCTCGAAGCCCTGCGCGTGCGTGCCGCCCTTCGGCGTCGTGATGATGTTCACGAAGGTGCGGGTGGTGGTCTCGTAGCCGGTGCCCCAGCGCAGGGCCAGGTCGACGCCGCACGTGCGGCGCACCTCCGTGGCCTCCATGTGCCCGTTCGCCTGCAGCACCGGCACGGTCTCGGTGAACTCGCCCTCGCCGGCGATGCGCCAGGTGTCGGTGAGCGGCGCGTCGGTCGCGAGGAAGTCGACGAACTCGCCGATGCCGCCCTCGTAGTGGAAGGACTCGACGACCGGCGCCTCGCCGCGCAGGTCCTCCACCACGATCTCGAGCCCGGGCACCAGGAAGGCCGTCTGGCGCGCCCGAGCGGTCAGGTCGGCCAGCGAGAAGGCGGCGTCCCGCACGAAGATCTGGCGGTCGGCCCAGTAGCGCACGCGCGTGCCGGTGTGCCCCTTGGCGGCCCGACCGATCACGCGCAGGGTGCTGCCCGAGACGAACGGCTCGAACACGGAGTCGGGCGAGGGCGCCGTCGGGGCCGGGTCGGCGAACACCCCGGGCTCGCCGCGGTGGAACGACATCGCCCAGGTCTTCCCGCCGCGGTCGACCTCCACGTCCAGCCGCTCGGACAGCGCGTTCACGACCGATGCGCCGACGCCGTGCAGGCCGCCGGAGGCCGCGTACGAGCCGGACCCGAACTTGCCGCCGGCGTGCAGCTTGGTGAAGACGACCTCGACGCCGGTCAGCCCCGTCTTCGGCTCGACGTCCACCGGGATGCCGCGGGCGTCGTCGCGCACCTCGACGCTGGAGTCGGGGTGCAGCACCACCTCGATGCGGTGGCCGTGACCGGCCAGCGCCTCGTCGACCGCGTTGTCGATCACCTCCCACAGGCAGTGCATGAGGCCCCGGGAGTCGGTGGAGCCGATGTACATGCCGGGGCGCTTGCGCACCGCCTCGAGGCCCTCGAGGACGGACAGGTGGCGGGCGGAGTAGTCGTTCGAAGGCATGTCCTGCACACGCTAACCGGCGGTGCGGACAGGAGCGGCAGCCGCGCGGCGTCCCCCGGACTCGGGGTGCCTGCCATACGCGCACAGCGAACGGGGTCGGCACGCCGCGCGAGCACGAAACCGGGGCGTGCGACCATGGAGGTCCCAGCACGGCGAGCCGAGAGGTAGGTCACCGCATGACCCGAGCATCCGACCAGGGCGGCCTCGACTCCCTCGAGTCGCAGTTCACGTTGAACGCCAACGACCGCTGCGACAGCTGCGGGGCCCAGGCCTACGTCCGCGTCCAGCTGGACAAGGGCGAGCTGCTGTTCTGCGCCCACCACGGCAAGAAGTACCAGGAGAAGCTCTCGGGCATCGCCCAGAGCTGGCACGACGAGTCGAGCCGGCTGCTCTCCGAGTCGAAGGCCTGAGGCCGGCCCCAGCACGTTCCGGAAGGGCCCGTCCGCGATGCGGACGGGCCCTTCCGCGTAGGGCCGGCGACGCGGGTCAGGACCGCAGCAGAGCGGCCCGGATGCGCGCCGCAGCGGCGTCGGCGGCCTCCGCCTCCGCGCCCGAGGGCGTCACCGGGCGCCCGAGGGCGAGCGCGAGCAGCTCGTCCGCCAGCACCGGGTTCTTCGCCAGCACCGGACCGTGCAGGCGCGTGGCCACCACCGCCCCGTGGCGCACGCCGTCCACGCCGTGCCCGTCGCCCACGCCGCGCACCACCTCGCCGAGCGCCTGCACCCCCGGGTCGAGCCGGAAGCCCCTGGCGTGGTTCTCGTACCCGACCAGGTCGCCCGAGGCCGTGCGGACGACCAGGTCGCCGGCGACGCGGGCGGCGAGCGGGCGGGACTCGCCCGGCAGCACCCCGATGCCCTGCAGGGGTCCGGAGGGCAGACCGACGGGCCCGCCGAGGGCCTCCATGCCGGTGCCGACCGCCAGCAGCGGCACGCCGTCGTCCAGCCAGCCGGTCAGCCGGTCGCGCAGCCCCGTCAGCGCCGCGATCAGCGCGGGCAGGGCGGGGTCGGTGGTCGAGCCCAGCACGACGGCGGCGGGCCGCTCGGGCGGGGCCTCGCCCGCCGCGAGCCGCACGACCGCGGCGTCCTCCCCCGCCCAGCGCGCCCGGGTCGCGAGCACCAGGGCGTTCTGGGCGTCGCCGTTCACGTCGGTGAGCTCCGGGAACAGCGCCAGCACCACGGCGGTCATCGGGCCAGCCCCAGGTGCGCGCGGGTGCGCCGCATCGCATCGGCCGTGAACACGATCGTCTTCATCCCCCGCTCGGGATCGGGCAGCGCCAGGAAGTGGTCCAGCGCGGCGGCGAGGTCCGGCTCGACCCGCACCACCTGCACGCCCTGGTAGAGCAGCTGCAGGGCGATCTCGTCGGCCTTGGACCCGGTCACGACGATCGCGCGCCCGATGCGGGAGGCGTCGACCGGCCAAGGCCGACGAGATCGCCCTGCAGCTGCTCTACCAGGGCGTGCAGGT
>JAKONM010000120.1 GCA_022701925.1 Microbacteriaceae bacterium | reverse complement strand
CGGAGTTCCGCTGCAACCAGATCGTGAAGAACCTGGACGAGTTCGCGGCGGCGTTCGACCTCACCGAGACGGATGCCCTGTGGCTGGATCCGACGAAGCGGGTCGCGATCTGGTGAGCGCCGCCACTGCCGAGCCCGGACGCCGGGCGCGGCAGCGGGGCGGCGACGACGCGGGCCGGCACCGGGGCGAGGCGGTGCGGGCCGACTTCACCGACGGCTTCACCGCGCTGGCGCACCTGGCGCTCGACGGCGCCCAGGTGTCGGCCCGGGTGATCGACCTGATGAGCGGCAAGGCGCTGTTCTCGGTCGACGACCACGTCGTGCTGCCCACCGCGGGCATCGGCAAGGTGCTGCTGCTGCTCGAGATCGCGTGCCGCCTCGAGGAGCAGGTGAACAGCCGCTTCGACCTGCTGGACCGCACCCCCGAGGACCTGGTGTCGGGCGCGGGCGTCTGGCAGCACCTGCACGCGCCCAGCCTGCCGCTGACCGACCTGGCGGCGCTGGTCGCGGCGACGGGCGACAACCTGGCCTTCAACGTGCTGCTGCGCGCGGTGGGGCTGCCCGCGGTGCGCGAGCGGGCGGAGTCGCTGGGGCTGAAGCGCACCGCGCTGCTCGACCGCGTGCGCGACCGGCGCGGCCCGGACGACGCGCCCCACCTGTCGGTGGGCTCCGCCGCGGAGCTCACGACCCTGTTCGCGCGGATCGCGCGCGGCGAGGCCGTGGGCCGCGGCGTCTCCAGCCGCGTGGGCGACTGGCTGGCGCTGAACGCGGACCTGTCCATGGTGGCCGGGGCCTTCGCGCTGGAGCCGCTGTCGCACGTCCGCAGCGACCACGGCCTCAGCCTGCTGAACAAGACCGGCGCGGCGCCGGGCGTCCGCAGCGAGGCGGGCGTGCTGCGCGGGCCGCGCGCCGCGGTGGCCTACACGGTCACCGTGCAGTTCGAGGACGACGTGCACATGCGGCGCCTGTCCGTGCTGCAGGCCATGCGGACGATCGGGATCGGGATCCTCGAGTACGTCTGCTGACCTCCGCGGATCCGCAGGAAGCACCCGACGCGCCGGGCGCGGGGCCTCCGCGACCCGCGTGTCGGGCGGGAAGTGCGGATCCGCGCAGGAGATGCGGATCCGCGAGCGGGGGAGGCGCGGGTCAGGCGGGGGCGCGGCGGCCCGGGCGGTTCTGCACCGTCTCCAGCCAGGCGCCGCTGCCGGTGAAGTCGGCCTGCACCCGGCCGCCGGTGAGCACCGCCTCCAGGCGCTCCTCCAGGCCGCGCACCTCGGAGGGCTCCGGCAGCTCGTCCACCAGCTGCAGGAACTCGACCACCCGGCTGCCCGGGTGCGCCGCGTCGCGGCCGCCCAGCCGGGTGCCGTAGCCGCGCTTCCAGACCGCCTGCTGCACCCGGTTCGCCTCGGCGGCGGGGATGCTGCGGGGGATCACGACGCGGAAGCTCACCGCGCAAGGGTACGCAGTCGGCCGCGCGGCCGTTCGAGGGGGAGGGTCAGCCCGCCAGCGAGTCGTCCGGCGCGTCGAGCGCCTCGGGGGCCGCGGGCGTCAGCCCGAACAGCAGGCCGACGGCGTCGGTGAACGCCTGCGCCTCGCCCTCCGCGGCCAGCCGCTTCGCGCGGGCGGAGGGGGTGTGCACCAGCACGCCGGCCAGGTGCCGCATCGCCCGCTCGACCGCCTCGCTCGACTCCCCGCGTCGGCGCAGGCGGTCGATCTCCTGCTCCACCAGCTCGAACACGTGGCCGCGGAAGGCGACGACCGCGGGGGTCGTGGCCACGGCCTGCTGGTCGGCCCGGTACTCCTCGACCGCCCGGGCGATCAGCGCGCGGGCGTCGTCCGTCGCCTGCAGCTCGGGCAGGGGCGCGTGCAGGCCGATCGTCTCCAGGTCGAGCAGGGCCACGTCGGGCACGCCGGCCACGTCGGGGTCGATGTTGCGGGGCAGCCCCAGGTCGACCACCAGCTGGCGCGGCGCGTCCGGCACCCGGGCGCGCGCGGCCCGCAGCTGGTCGCCGCGCAGGATCGGGGTGGTCGCGATGCTGCAGGCGATCACCAGGTCGGCCTCGCCGAGCCGGTTCGGCAGGTCCGCGCGCTCGACGGCGACGACGCCCTCCCGCCGGGCGAACCGCTGCGCGCGGTCGCTGGGGGAGAAGACCGCGATCTCCTGCACCCCGCGGTCGCGCAGCGCCGCCAGGGTCGCGCCCGCATAGGTGCCGGTGCCGATCAGCAGCACGCGCACCGCGCGCCAGTCCGCCACGCGGCTCTCGGCCAGGTCGAGCGCCAGGCGCACGATGCTGCGGCCCGCGGCGCCGACCCGGGTGCGCTGCTGCACGGTGCTCGAGGTGCGGGAGGCGCGCTGGAACAGCCGCTCGAGGTCCGGCGTGGTCGAGCCCAGCCCACGGGCCGTCTCGAGCGCCCGGGAGACCTGGCCGGCGATCTCGGCCTCGCCGACGACCAGCGACTCGAGCCCGCTGGACACCGCGAACAGGTGGCCGGCGACGTCGTTGCCCGAGCGGGAGGTCAGCACCCCGGTCAGCTGCGCCGCGTCGACGCCGGTCTGCGCGGCGGCGTAGGCCAGCAGCGCGTCGTCCGGCACGTCGCCGTCCGCGTCCAGGTACGCCTCGAAGCGGTTGCAGGTGGCCAGCAGCACGCCGCCCCGGACCCCGGGCTGCTGCGCGGCGAAGCGGGCGAAGCCCTCCGGCGTCAGCGTCGCCAGGCGCTCCAGCACCTCGAACCCGGCCGCGCGGTAGTCGGCGGTCAGGGCGGTCAACACGACACGGGAGTCTACGCGCCCCCGGGGGTCGTCCCCGGTGAGAGGGGGGCCTTCACCCGAGCGCCCCGCCGAGGAGGACCTGGCAGGATCCCCCTCCGTGCCCACGCCCGCCCTGCTCGACGCCTACGCGGGCGTCCGGCCCGCCACCACCCCGGTCTGGTTCATGCGCCAGGCGGGCCGCTCCCTGCCCGAGTACCGGGCGTCCCGCGCCGGCACCGAGATGCTGGACGCCTGCCTGACGCCCGAGCTGGCCGCCGAGATCACCCTGCAGCCGGTGCGCCGCCACGGGGTGGACGCCGCGATCTTCTTCAGCGACATCGTCGTGCCGCTGAAGCTGGCGGGCGTCGGGGTCGAGATCGTGCCGGGCCGCGGACCCGTGCTGGACCGCCCGGTGCGCGACGCCGCCGACCTGGCCGACCTCGTGGCGCACGACCTCGACGACGACGCGCTGGCCCCGATCGAGCAGGCCGTCGCCCGCACGGTCGAGCAGCTGGGCGACGTGCCCCTGATCGGGTTCGCCGGTGCCCCCTTCACCCTGGCGAGCTACGTCGTCGAGGGCGGGCCGTCGAAGGACCACCTGCGGGCGCGGACCCTGATGCAGGCCGACCCGGAGGCGTGGCGCACGCTCACGGCCTGGCTGGCGCGGGTCTCCGGCGCCTTCCTGGCCGCGCAGGTGCGCGCCGGCGCCCGGGCGGTGCAGCTCTTCGACAGCTGGGCCGGGGCCCTGTCGGAGGCCGACTACCGCGCCTCCGCCCTGCCCGCGTCGGCCGAGGTGCTCGCCGCGGTGCCTGCCGGGGTGCCGAAGGTGCACTTCGGCACGGGGACCGCGCTGCTGCTGCCCGCGATGCGCGACGCGGGGGCCGACGTCGTGGGCGTCGACCACCGCCTGCCGCTGGACGCCGCCGACCGGCTGCTGGGCGGCGGGGTGCCGCTGCAGGGCAACGTCGACCCCGCGCTGCTCGACGCGCCCTGGCCCGTGCTGCGGGCGCACCTGGAGCGGGTGGTCGAGGCCGGCCGCGCCGCGCCGGCGCACGTGCTGAACCTGGGGCACGGGGTGCCCCCGACGGCCGACCCGGGAGTGCTCACCCGCATCGTCGAGTGGGCGCACACGGGCGCATGACGGCGGTCGTCATCGGCGGCGGGGTCGCCGGGCTCGTCGCGGCCCGGCGGCTCGCGACGACCGGCGAGCACGTGGTGCTGCTGGAGGCGTCGGACCGCCTGGGCGGGCGCGTGGCGCCGGTGGTGCTGGACGGGCTGGTGCTCGACTCCGGCGCCGAGAGCTTCGCGGTGCGCGGCGGCGCGGTCCGCGCCATGGTCGACGGGCTGGGACTCGGCGCCGACGTGGTGGAGCCCCGCGGCTCGGCCTGGGTCGCCCTGCCGGACCGGGTCGTGCCGCTGCCCGCGGGCGGCCTGCTCGGCATCCCCTCCTCCCCGCTCGCCACCGACGTGCGGCGCGTCGTCGACACCGGCGGCAGCCTTCGGGCGTACGCGGACCGGCTGCTGCCGGTGCTGAAGGTGGGGCGCTACCCGATGCTCGGGCCGCTGGTGCGGGGACGCATGGGGCCGCGGGTGCTCGACCGGCTGGTCGCGCCGGTCGTGGAGGGGGTCTACGGCGCGCACCCGGACGCGGTGCCGGTCGACGCGATCGCGCCCGGGCTGAACTCGGCGATCACGACCACGGGCGCGCTGTCCGCCGCCGTGCTGCGGCTGCGCACCGCGGCGCCCCCCGGCGCCGCCGCCCAGGGCGTGGTCGGCGGGGTGCACCGGCTGGTCGACGCGCTGCGGGGGGCGCTCGCCGGCGTCGAGGTGCGCACGCTCGCCCCGGTGATCGGCCTGCACCCCGACCCGTACGGGCCGGGCTGGACCGTGGTGACGGCCGAGCGCGACCACCGCGCCGACCGCGTCGTGCTGGCGGCGGACGGCGGCGCGGCGCTGGACCTGCTGTCCGACGCGGCGCCCGCCCTGACCGCCCTGCCGCGTCCGGCCCCGGCGGTCAGCACCGCGGTGCTGCTGACGGTCGACGACCCCCGGCTCGACGCGGCCCCCCGCGGCACCGGGGTGCTGCGCTCGTCCCTGCGCGACGACGTGGGCGCCACCGCGATCACCCACGCCACCGCGAAGTGGGGCTGGCTGGCCGACCGGCTGCCCGCCCACCGGCACGTGCTGCGGCTGGCCTACCGCGGGGCCGGCACGCCCTCGGACGCGCAGGTGCAGGTGGACGCCGCGGCGCTGCTCGGCTTCGCGACCGCCGTGCCGCGCTCGAGGGCGGACGTGGTGTGGAGCGACCCCGCGCCGGCGCTGGCGCCCGAGACGCTGGCGATCCGGCGGGCCCTGCAGGAGGGGGCCCTGCCGGCCGGTCTCGCGGTCGCCGGGGCCTGGACCGCGGGCACCGGGCTGGCCTCCGTGGTCGCGTCCGCCGAGCGCGCCGCCCGTGTCTGAACAGACGCGGGGAACTCTCTGACCGTTCAGGGCGACCTGGCTACAGTTGCCGGACCACGAAGGATCGAGGGAAGTCATGCAGGGTCGGATCATGTTCGTCGCGGGTGCGGCGGTCGGGTACGTGCTCGGTTCGCGCGCGGGGCGTCGCCGCTACGAGCAGATCAAGTCGGCGGCCGATCGGGTCTGGAACGACCGGAACGTCCAGAAGGGCGTCAACTCCGCCGTCGGCCAGGTGCAGGGCTTCGTGAAGGAGCAGGCGCCCAAGGTCGAGGACGCCGTGACCGGTCAGGCGAAGAAGATCGTCTCGAAGGTCAAGAAGTCGGACGCGGCGGGCGACGAGCCCTCCCCGTCGATCTAGTCGGGCCATGAGCTTCCTGAACGGCTCCAAGGAGAAGGAGGGCCGCAAGTCGGTCTTCCAGCTGATCGGCGACCTGCCGGGACTCATCAGCACGCTCATCCGCGACGAGGTCGAGCAGCTGAAGCGCGAGGTGGTGACGCGCCTCAAGGCGGCCGGCATCGGCATCGGGCTGTTCGCCGGTGCCGCGGTGTTCCTCTACTTCGCGGGCTTCGTGCTGCTGACCGCGGCGATCCTCGGGATCTCCGTCGCGCTGCCGCCGTGGCTGGCGGCGCTGATCGTCGGGGTGGTGCTGCTGCTGATCGCCGTGGTGCTGGCGCTGCTCGGCCTCTCGCGCCTGAAGAAGGGCGTGCCGCCGGTGCCGAAGGAGTCCGTCGACAGCGTGAAGGACGACGTCAAGGCATTCAAGGGGGTGCAGCAGTATGACCGATGACAAGGACCGGCAGCTGTCCGAGATCCGATCGGACATCGAGGCCACCCGCCAGCGCCTGGCGGAGACGCTGGACGCGATCGAGGACCGGCTCGACGTGCCCAAGCGGGCGCGCGAGCTGCTCGAGCAGACCCGGGACCGGCTGGACGCGCTGCGCCAGGAGCGGCCCGAGGTGGTCTACGGCGCGATCGCCGCGGCGGTGGGCGTGGTCGCGGGCGTGACGGCGCTGATCGTGCGGGCCTCCCGCCGCTGAGCAACGACTGGGGGCGTCGGCGCATCGCGCAGGCGCCCCCTTCGTCGTGCGGCACACTGTTCTGCGGTCTTCGCGCTGGCGCGAGCCGCCCGCGGCGTGCTCGCCGCGGCCCGCCGCGCGGCGCACCGCCGCGCGCACCCATCTCGAGGAAGTGCGGCAAGCGATGACAGACGGCGGCTGGGCCCTGTGGGCCGTGTTCCGCAGGGCGACGGCGGGCCAGGTGCCCGGCGACGCGTCGACCGACCACCTGCAGGACGTGCTGGCCGACCTCGAGCAGCAGGGCGTGACGACCCGCGGCGTCTACGACGTCAGCGGTCTGCGCGCCGACGCCGACGTCATGTTCTGGCTGCACGGCGACGACCCCGCCCGCCTGCAGGCCGCGCTGCGCCGCATCCGCCGCACCGCGATGATCGCGCCGCTGCTGCCGACCTGGAACGCGCTCGGCGTGCACCGCGACGCCGAGTTCAACCGCAGCCACGTGCCCGGCTTCCTGCGCGGCGAGCAGCCGCGGGAGTGGCTGGCCGTCTACCCCTTCGTGCGCGGCTACGACTGGTACGTGCTGCCGGAGGAGGACCGCAAGCGGATGCTCGCGGAGCACGGGCGCAAGGGCGCCGCGTTCACCTCCGTGGTGGCCAACACGGTCGCGGCCTTCGCGCTCGGCGACTACGAGTGGATCCTGCCGATCGAGTCGGACTCGCTGACCGATCTGGTGGACATGATGCGCGCGCTGCGCGCCACGGAGGCGAGGCTGCACGTGAACGAGGAGACCCCGTTCTTCACCGGTCGGCGCATGGAGCTGTCCGAGCTCGCGGAGGTGCTGTCGTGACCGACGTGCTGCCCGGGACCGTCCGCAGCGCGTCCGAGCCCGCGTCGTCGGGTCCCGAGCACGTCGAGCAGCCGGTCGCGTACGACGGCATCCTGCTGGCCAGCTTCGGCGGCCCCGAGGGCCAGGACGACGTCATCCCCTTCCTGCGCAACGTCACGCGCGGTCGCGGCATCCCCGACGAGCGGCTGGAGGAGGTCGCGCACCACTACCGGCACTTCGGCGGCATCAGCCCAATCAACGGCCAGAACCGTGCGCTGAAGGCCGCGCTCGAGGCCGAGCTGGCCGCGCGCGGCGTGGACCTGCCCGTCTACTGGGGCAACCGCAACTGGGGGCCCTTCCTCTCCGAGGCCCTGCAGCAGGCGTCGGCCGACGGCCGCCGCACCCTGCTGGCGATCGCGACCAGCGCCTACAGCTCGTACTCCTCGTGCCGGCAGTACCGCGAGGACTTCGCGCGCGAGCTGGACGAGACCGGCCTGACCGGGTCGATGACGATCGACAAGGTGCGCCAGTACTTCGACCACCCCGGCTTCGTGGCGCCGTTCACCGCGGGCGTCGAGGCGGGCCTGGCCGAGCTCGAGCAGCGGCTGCCCGGCATCGACCTGGAACGTGAAGCGAAGGTGCTCTTCTGCACCCACAGCATCCCCAGCTCCGACGCCGGCCGCAGCGGTCCGCATGCCCGCGGCTTCGGCGAGGGCGGCGCCTACGCGGCCCAGCACGAGGCCGTGGCCGAGGTGGTCATGCAGCGCGCCGGCCGCGACGTGCCGTGGGCGCTCGTGTACCAGTCGCGCAGCGGGCCGCCCAGCCAGCCGTGGCTGGAGCCGGACGTCAACGACGCGCTGCGCGAGCTGGCGCCCACGGGCGTCAAGGCCGTGCTGCTCGTGCCGCTGGGGTTCGTGTCGGACCACATGGAGGTCAAGTGCGACCTCGACACCGAGGCGATGGAGACCGCCGAGGAGCTGGGCATGACGGCGGTGCGCACCCCGACGCCCGGCGTGGACCCCGCGTACGTGACCGGGCTGGTCGACCTGCTGCTGGAGCGGATCCAGGGCACCCCGAAGGCCGAGCGGCCGGCGGAGACCGGTCTCGGTCCCTGGTACGACGTGTGCCGGCCGGGGTGCTGCGAGAACGTGCGACTCGGCTTCAGGCCGGCGGTGGCCGGCCTGCAGCCGTGAGCGGGGCCGTCGAGGCCCCGGCCCCCGAGGCCCTGCGGCTGGGCACCCGCGGCAGCGCGCTGGCGCTGGCGCAGGCCGGGCGCGTCCGCGACGCGATCCGCGCGGCCGGGCGGCCGTGCGAGCTGGTGACCGTGCGCACCGAGGGGGACGTGTCGCGCGCCTCCCTGGCGCAGATCGGCGGCACCGGCGTGTTCGCGGGCGCCCTGCGCGACGCCCTGCGGGAGGGCCGGGTCGACCTGGTCGTCCACTCCCTGAAGGACCTGCCGGTGGCGCCCGCTCCCGGCCTGGTCGTCGCGGGCGTCCTCCCGCTCCGGCACCGCCGCGACGACCAGGCCGGGAGGACGCCCGCGACGTGCTGTGCGCCCGCGACGGCCTGACGTTGGCGACCCTGCCGGCGGGCGCTGTGGTGGGCACCGGCTCCCCGCGCCGCCGCGCCCAGCTGATCGACCGCCGGCCCGACCTGACGGTGGTCGACCTGCGCGGCAACGTGGACACCCGGCTGCACCGCGTGACCGAGGGCGCCCTGGACGCCGTCGTGCTGTCGTGGGCGGGACTGGCGCGGCTCGGCCGCGTCGAGGCCGTCACCGAGGTGCTGCCGCTGGACGCCTGGCCGACCGCGGCCGGCCAGGGGGCGCTGGCGATCGAGGTGCGCGAGGCGGACGCCGACCCCGCCGACCCCG
>JAKONM010000108.1 GCA_022701925.1 Microbacteriaceae bacterium | reverse complement strand
CCGGCCTGAACATCCCCTACGCCGCCCTGTTCTCGTTCGAGGGCACGGTGAAGATGGCGGACGCGGTCGGCGGCGTGGAGGTCTGCAGCACGAAGGCGATCGACGACCCCGACTCCGGCCTGCGGCTGAAGAAGGGCCGCTCGGTGATCTCCGGCCGCACCGCGCTGGCCTACCTGCGCAGCCGGCACGGCGTCGGCGACGGCAGCGACCTGTCGCGCATCGCTTCGCAGCAGGCCTACATGTCGTCGCTGCTGCGCAAGATGACGAGCGCGAACACCTTCTCGGACCCGACCAAGCTCTACGCCCTGGCGAACGCGGCCGCCGACAGCATCAAGCTGTCGAAGTCGCTGGCCGGCATCGACCCGATGGTGCAGATGGCGCTGGCCATCAAGGACGTCGACCTGGACAACATGGTGTTCGTGCAGTACCCGGCGATGGACGACCCCTACGACCGCAACAAGGTCGTGCCGAACCCCGCCGTCGCGACGGCGCTGCTGGAGCGGGTGCAGACGGACCAGCGGATCACGCTGGGCAAGGACGCGCTGGGCCTCAGCACGCGGCTGTCGAAGAAGAAGTCGGGCGGCACCGCCTCCCCCTCCCCCTCGCCGTCGGCCAGCACCAGCACCGACCCGTCGGAGATCTCGGGCCTGCGCGGGCAGACCGCGGCGCAGAAGACCTGCTCGATCGCCCGCTGACCCGCGCCGCGCGTCAGAGCGCGAGCACTGCCGCTACTACGTCGTCCACGGCCACGTCCGCCATGCAGGCCGGCGCGTGGTCGGCGGTGAGCGGGCAGCGGGCCGTCCACCAGCACTCCTGCTCAGTGATGGCGGTGGGGCGGCGCACGGTGCAGCCGGGCAGGCCCTGCAGGTTGCGGACCCGCCCCCGGTAGCCGTAGCGCCCCGCCGCGGTGGCGCCGAACAGCCCGACGACCGGCGTGCCGGCCGCGGCGGCGAGCCGCACCGGCCCCGTGTCCCCGCCCACCCCGACGCCGCCGCGATCCGCGGCCGCCGCGGCGAGCCCCGCCACCGCCCGGATCGGCAGCGGCGGCGCGATCACGGCGCCCGCCGCGGCGAGGGCCGTCCGCTGCTGCTCGACCTGGCTCACGACGACCGGCACCCGCCCTCGCCGGCGCAGCCGCTGCACCGCGTCCGCCCACGAGGGCAGCGGCCAGTGCTTCACGGGCATGCCCGAGTCGGGGAACAGCAGCACCGGCCGCTCGGCGCCCAGGTCGTCGAGCAGCGCGGCGCCCGCCGCCCGCTCGTCGTCGCCGACGGCGAGCCGCGGCGGCACCGCGGCGAGCGCGGCGTCGATCACGCCGTCCTCGGCGAGCAGCCGCAGCATGCGCAGGTCGACGGGCTCGTCGGCGGGCGGGCGGCGCCACAGATCCGTCACCGCCGTCGCCGCGGTGCGCTCGAGCAGCCCGGGCAGTCCGTGCTGCCGGTTGGTGGTCACGGCCAGCTCGGGGCGCACCGCCTCCAGGACCGCCGTCGCCGTGGCCGCGATGACGGCACCGTCCCGGCCGAGCACCGGCACGACCCGCTGCACGCGGGGATCCCGCTGCAGCAGCACGTGCCAGGGCGCGGTCGTGACGACGGTCAACCGCGCCCCGGGGTGGGAGCGGGACAGCGCCTCGACCAGCGGCAGGGCCAGCACCAGGTCGCCGAGCCCGCCCATGGTGTCGACCAGCACGACGTCCTTCACGGCCGTTCCACCGCCTCGCCGTACACGCGCAGGTGCTGCTGCGCGATCGTCGTCCAGGAGCGCCGCGCAGCCCACTCCGCACCCGCGGAAGCGATCCGCGTCGCGAGGGTGCGGTCGTCGAGCACCCGGCGCAGCCCGTCCGCGAGCGCCGCGCCGTCACGCACCCGCGGCACGACGACGACCTGCCGTCCGTCCTCCAGCTCGTCGTCCCGCTGCTCGCCGGAGGTGACCACGGTCGGCAGGCCGTGCCCGAGCGCCGTCAGCAGCGAGCCGCTCTTGCCGGTCACGCCGGCGGTGAAGGGCAGGGCGGCGACGTCGCAGGCCGCCAGCAGGCGGGAGGCCTCCGCCGGGGCCAGGAACCCGGTGAGCGTGGTGCGCGACCCCGCGCCCGTCTGCGCGATCTGCCCGCGCAGCTCCTGCTCGAACGCGGCGGCCTCGTCGGCCGGCAGCGCGAGGGACTCGAAGCCGCCGACGACCAGCAGGTGCAGGTCGCGCCCCTCGGCCGCGAGCGCCGCCACCGCCTCCGCCAGGTACCGCACGCCCTTCACCGGGTGCACGAAGCCGAAGAACGCGACCAGCACGGCCTGCTCGCCCGCGCCGAGCTCCGCGCGGACGGCGGATCGCGCGGCGGAGCGGTCGACGCCCGGCTCGACGCTCACGTTCGCGCCGATGGGCACGGTGGCCGTCCGCACCGCGTCGTGGAACCGGCGGCGCACGTCGGCGTCGTGTCGCCCGTTGGTCGTGAGCACGCGGGCGCTGCGCGGCACCAGCAGCAGGGTCTCGCGGTCCGCCAGGCGCAGCCGCTCCAGGACCCGCCACACCGGCGGCGGCACCCGCCGCTCGACGCGCCACCACCCGTACTCGTGCAGAGTCGTGATCAGCGGAGTGCGGCCGAGCACCAGCGGCAGCAGGCCGACGCCCGCCCGGAACCGGTACATCGACGGGGCGAACTGCACGTGCACGACGTCGGCCCCGCGCGCCGCCCGCGCAGCCGCCAGCAGCCCGGCGCCGACCCAGCGCCGGCCGACCGAGCGCGCGCCGGGCACGCCGGAGGGCGGTCCCGTGTGCAGCACGCGCACGTGCGCGCCCGCGGCGGTCAGCTCGTCGACGAGCCGCACGACGTAGTCGGCGACGCCGTCGAGGCCCGGCCGCAGGTCGCCGCAGACCAGCAGCACCCGCAGCCGGCGCCGCCGGTCAGTCGTCAGCGGAGGCCGGCGTCCCACCGGCTGCGGCGTCGTCGCCCGGGCCCGCCAGGTCCTCGTCGCCCGGGCCCTCGTCGTCGAGCGCGGTCGCGCCGGTGCTGCCGCCGTCCGCGGCGTCGTCGCCCGGGCCGCCGGACGGCACGGCGCCCGGATCGTCGAGGGCCTCGGGATCGCTCATGCCGTCACGGTATCGCTCGGACCCCGAGCGGTCAGTCCCGGGGCTCCAGCACGAACACGGGGATGCGTCGGTCGGTCCTGGTCTGGTACCCGGCGTAGTCGGGCCACACCTCGACCGCGCGCGCCCACCACGCCTCCCGCTCGGCGCCGTCGACCTCCCGGGCGTCGTAGTCGCGGCGGACCGCGCCGTCCTGCAGCTCGACGTGCGGGTGCCGCACCAGGTTCCAGTACCAGACCGGGTGCTCGGGGGCGCCGCCCTTCGAGGCGACGACGGCGTAGCGGCCGTCGTGCTCGACCCGCATCAGCGCCGTCTTGCGCAGTCGGCCGCTGCGGGCGCCCAGCGAGGTCAGCACGATGATCGGCACGCCCCGCATCGTGTTCGCCTCGGCGCCGCCGGTCGCCTCGAACCGCTCCGCCTGCTCGCGCGCCCAGGCCGAGGTGCTCGGCTCGTACTCCCCCGTCAACGGCATGGCCCGATCCTGCGCCGCGTCCAGCGCCCGCGCAATCCCGGCGGGTAGACCTCAGGGCATGGCCACCACCTCCACCTTCCCCGACTGGCTCTCCCGGCAGCAGGACCGCGGCGACGCCGTCGGCGGCTTCGCCCAGCAGGTCGCCCAGCTCTCCGACTTCCCCGACTCCGGCGGCCGCGCGATCTTCGAGGGCTACTTCGAGACGGCGCTGCCCGCCCAGCAGCAGGCGTTCGAGCGCGCCTGGACCGAGTTCGAGTCCTCGCCGGAGCCGTCGACCGACGACGACGCGGAGCGTCCGGAGGGCTTCCGCTGACCCCAGCCCCCTCAGTTGCATCGGCCGGTTATATAAGTCGGTGATACGCTGATGCGGATGAACGACGAGACGGCCGACGAGCACCTCGCCCTCGGCCGGGCGTTCGAGGAGATCGCCGCATGGCTGCGGCGCAGCCGACGGACGGACGTGTCCGCCACCGGGCTCAGCGTGCTGGACCGGCTGGACGTCGACGGGCCGCTGCGGGTCACCGACCTGTCCGCGGCCGAGGGCGTGACCCAGCCGGCCACGACCTCGCTGGTCAACCGGCTCGCGGAGGCGGGCTGGGTCGAGCGGGAGCCCGACCCGGACGACGGCCGCGCGCAGCGCGTCCGCCTGACCCCCTCCGGGCACGAGCGGCTGCACCGCCACCGCGCCGACCGCTCCCGCCGCCTCGCCGACCGGCTCGCGCTGCTCGGCGAGGACGACCAGGCCGCGCTGACGGCCGCACTGCCCGCTCTGCGCCACCTCGTCGCTCCCGCACCCCGACGCGATGAGGACTCCTGACATGCACGACACCACCCCGACGGCCGGCCACGGCGCGGCCGCCAGCCCCTTCACGCAGCCCCGCGCCGTCTGGGCGGTCGCCTTCGCCTGCGTGGTCTCGTTCATGGGCATCGGCCTGGTCGACCCGATCCTGAAGAGCCTGGCCGGGCAGCTGGACGCGACCCCGACTCAGGTGGAGCTGCTCTTCACGAGCTACCTGGTCATCACCGCCGTGGCGATGCTGATCACGGGCTGGGTCTCCAGCCGCATCGGCGCCAAGCGCACGCTGATCACCGGCCTCGCGATCATCGTCGTGTTCGCGGCCCTCGCGGGGTCCTCCGGCTCCATCGGCGGCATCGTCGGCTTCCGGGCCGGCTGGGGCCTGGGCAACGCCCTCTTCATCGCCACGAGCCTGGCCGTGATCGTCGCCTCCGCCAGCGGCGGGTTCGCGGGCGCGATCATCCTGTACGAGACGGCGCTGGGGGTCGGGATCGCGCTGGGCCCGGTGATCGGCGGCGTGCTGGGCAGCATCAGCTGGCGCGGCCCGTTCTACGGCGTCAGCGTGCTGATGGCCATCGCGCTGGTCGCGACGCTCGTGCTGCTGCCGAAGACGCCGCTGCCCGCCCACAAGCAGCGCCTCGGCGAGCCGCTCGCGGCGCTGAAGCACCGCTCGCTGGCGCTGACGAGCGTCGTCGGCCTGCTCTACAACTGGGGTTTCTTCACGCTGCTCGGCTACTCCCCGTTCCTGATGGGCATCGACAGCCCGATCCTGCTCGGCGCCGTCTTCTGCGGCTGGGGCGCGTTCGTCGCCGTGTTCTCCGTGCTGGTCGCGCCGCGCCTGCAGCGACGCTTCGGCACGGCGAAGACCCTGTACGTCAACTTCGCCCTGATGGCGCTCGACCTGGCGGTGATCGGGATCTTCTCCCAGACCCACGCCGTGGTCATCGCGGGCGTCATCGTCGCCGGCGCCTTCATCGGCGTGAACAACACGCTGGTCACCACCGCCGTGATGAGCATCGCTCCGGTGGAGCGCCCGGTCGCCAGCGCCACCTACGGCTTCGTCCGCTTCATCGGCGGCGGGCTCGCCCCCTTCGCGGCCGGCCTGATGGTGGAGGCGTTCGACCCGCAGGCGCACCTGCCGTTCCTGGTGGCCGCGGTCGCCGTCGCGGTCGCGGCCGTCGTGCTCAGCACCGTGCGCCGGCAGCTGGCCGCCGCCGACCGCGGCGAGGTCGCGCAGCCCGAGCCCGACGCCGTCGACCGCGTCGAGCGCGAGCACCCCGTGGCCACCGGACTGGCCGTCGGCGACGCCGACTGACCCGACCCGGCGGGAAGGCGGAGGACCGTCGGGCACTGCATACCCATGTGCAGTCCGACGGCCCCCCTGGTCTCACCAGCGACGGCCCGAACGGTCGGATGATGAGACTTCGAGACCGGGGATCGTGGGTGCGTCCCCGGAGACCATGTGGGCGACATCGACCCGGCCGGACCCGTGAGGGCTGCTCGGCGGGAGGAATCTATCGGCGGGCCGGATCGCCCCGCAATCCAGTGTCCCCCGATCGGGGCCCCGCACGTACCCCGGCAGGGCGGACCCTCAGCAAGCAGCCGCGAGCGGCTATGCTGCTGGCGCCGGGAGACGTCGCATAGTCCGGTCGAGTGCACCACCCTGCTAAGGTGGAGAACCCGTTCAGGGTTCCGTGGGTTCAAATCCCACCGTCTCCGCAGTTGTTCATGGCCCTTCGATCCGCAGGCGGATCGAAGGGCGTGTCATTTCCTCACGCCTGAACGGCGCTCGGGTACGCGACCTCGTGGTCGGGCCGTGCGGCCGCGTCACGAGCCGGTGTTCGATCCGCTGCGCAGGCGTCGGTCGTGCACTCGTCTCCGCAGCCTCAGACCCTCGGCCCTCCGACCGGCGCTGCCCGGTGCACGCTCAACGCAGCAGCGCTCAGGAGGGGTTGCGGAGCGGTCGGCAGACTGCCGCGATGACGCCCCACGACGCGCTCGCCGAGATCGCCTTCCGGCTGGAGCGCGAGCGGGCCGAGCCGTTCCGCATCCAGGCCTTCCGCCGCGCCTCCACCGCGATCGCCGACCTGACCGAGCAGGACCTGCGCGACCGGCTGGGCGACGGGCGCCTCAAGCGGACGAAGGGCATCGGCGGCCGCAGCCTCGAGGTGATCGCCCAGGCCCTCGACGGCGCCGTGCCGGATTACCTGCAGGGGCTGCGCGACCAGGCCGGGACGCCCGCCTCCCCCGACGGCGCGCGACTGCTCCAGCGGCTGCGCGGCGACCTGCACGTGCACAGCGAGTGGTCCGACGGCACCACGCCGATCGAGGCGATGCTCGACGCCGCGCGGCTGCTGGGGCGCGAGTACATCGCCCTCACCGACCACTCCCCCGAGCTGACGGTCGCGAACGGCCTGACCGCCGAGCGGCTGACCGAGCAGCTGGCGGTCGTCGCCGACCTCGACGGCCGGGACGGGGTGCGCCTGCTGCCCGGCATCGAGGTGAACGTCATGGCCGACGGCGTGCTCGACCAGACGCCGGCGATGCTCGACCGGCTCGACGTGGTCGTCGCCAGCCTGCACAGCCGGCTGCGCGCCGACTCCGCCGAGGTCACCATGCGCCTGCTCGCGGCGATCGCGGACCCGCACACGAACGTGATCGGCCACATCACCGGGAGGCTCGTGGAGGGGCGGCGCGGCACCCGCCCGCAGTCCGACTTCGACGCCGACCGCGTCTTCGCCGCCGCGGCCGAGGCCGGCGTCGCGATCGAGATCAACTCCCGCCCCGAGCGGCAGGACCCGCCCGACGACCTGCTGGCGAAGGCGCTGCAGGCGGGCTGCCTGTTCAGCATCGACACCGACGCGCACGCGCCCGGGCACCTGGACCTGCTGGGACTGGGCGCCGAGCGCGCCGCCGCAGCCGGGGTGCCGCCGGAGCGGATCGTGACGACCTGGCCGGTCGACGACCTGCTCGCCTGGAGCCGCGGGCGCCGCTGAGGCGGACGGATCCGCCTCAGCGGCCTGGTAGCATCGACCGGTCGCTTTCGAGCGGCATGCGCCCGTAGCTCAACGGATAGAGCATCTGACTACGGATCAGAAGGTTGGGGGTTCGAGTCCCTCCGGGCGCGCTCGTTGAGACAGCGAGAAGAAGGGGCTCCACCGACCGGTGGGGCCCCTTCTTCGACTGCGCGGCGGCCGTGTCAGCGCAGGATCGCGGCCCTCGCCGACCGCGCCGCGGCGTTCGCGACAGCAGGGACCGCGTGCTTCGCGCGGGATGCCGGGCGAGCCGTCGCGGGCGCCCGGAAGGCCGCGCCGGACGTCGCCCTCCTGGTGCCGTCGGCGGCGACGGCGACGACCCGCACGCTGTAGCGCTTGGCGGGCACGACGCCCCAGAGCACGGCCGACCGGGCGCTGGAGAACGTGGTCGCCCGCAGCACGGACCGCCCCGCCCGCAGCTCGACCGAGAAGCGCTGCGCCAGCACGCCGCCCGCCCCGGCCCGCCACGTGACCCTCGCACCGGCTCCGGTCAGCGACTTCACGCGGACGCCGACGGGGCCGGCCACACGGGCCCAGCGCCCGGTCGGACGATCCTCCCGACGGGATGCGGCGCCCGGGTCGCCGTCCGCCCCGCCGGCGTCGTCCTCCACGGCGTCCGTGCCGTCGACGACCTGCACGTCGTCGGACGGGTCGACCTCCTCCTCTCCGTCGGGGGCCGAGGGTGCGGCGGTCGAGGACGCCCGGTCGTCCTCGGAGGCAGGCGCGGAGGGCGCCGACGAGGAGGCGGCCGAGGAGGCTCGGTCGTCCATCGGCGCGGGGGCCGGCTCCTGCTGCCGGGCCTGCTGCGACGACGGCGACGACTGCTGCGGGGACGGCAGCGGCGACGGCCGCGCGGGTCCGACGGAGACGAGGCGACCGCCCAGCAGGCCGTCGCTCGGGAACGAGGCGGTGGCGGCGAGGCCGGCCTGCGCGGGCAGCGCGACGGCGACGGCGGTCGCCAGGGCCGCGAGGGCACCGGCGATCGGGCGCGAGATGGGCACGGCGCTCCAGCCTGGGTCGGGTGCGACCACGGTAGGGACGCCGAGGCGGCGCCCGACAGCCCGCATTGACGGGGTGCCGGTCAGGATGGCGACCGTGCCGTACGGTCCACGGGTGACGGTCCAGCTCCCCGCCGCGACGGTGCCCGGGTGGCGGCCCTTCGGACCCGACCTGGCGGTGCAGGCCGACAACCTGGCCTTCATCCGCACACTGCCCGACGGGGCGTTCCCGCTGATCTACCTGGACCCGCCGTTCAACACGGGGCGGGTGCAGCGCCGGCAGGGCACGCGCACCACGCACGCCGCGATCGGCGGGACACGCATGGGCTTCCACGGCCGGCCGTACGACGTGGTGAAGGGCCTGGTCACCCGCTACGACGACGAGTTCGCCGACTACTGGGGCTTCCTCGAGCCGCGGCTCGAGGAGGCGTGGCGCCTGCTCGCCGACAACGGGACGCTCTACCTGCACCTGGACAGTCGGGAGGTGCACTACGCCAAGGTGCTGCTGGACGCGCTGTTCGGCCGCGAGTGCTTCCTGAACGAGATCGTGTGGGCCTACGACTACGGCGCCCGCACCGCGCGCCGCTGGCCGGCGAAGCACGACACGATCCTGGTCTACGTGAAGGACCCGGACGGCTACTGGTTCGACTCCGCCGAGGTCGACCGCGAGCCCTACATGGCGCCCGGACTGGTGCCGCCGGAGAAGGCCGCGGTGGGCAAGCTGCCCACCGACGTGTGGTGGCACACCATCGTCTCGCCGACCGGCAGCGAGAAGACCGGCTACCCCACGCAGAAGCCGCTGGGGGTGCTGCGGCGCATCGTGCAGGCCAGCAGCCGGCCGGGCGACTGGGTGCTCGACTTCTTCGCGGGCAGCGGCACGACCGGCGTGGCCGCGCACCAGCTGGGCCGGCGCTTCGTGCTGGTGGACAGCAACCCGCAGGCGGTGGAGGTGATGCGCGGCCGGCTGCACGACGGGGTGCTGTTCGCGGCCCCTGAACAGGAGGAGACCTCTCACGGCGGGCGCCCGCGCTTGTAGGAAGTCACCAGTGGTGGTGCGCGCACCACCGTCGCCGCTCGGGCATCCCTCCAGGCCGCTGGAGGACGCCCGGCACCGCGATTAGCGTCCCCCGCACCGGACAGGAGGACCGCATGACGGTGCAGCAGACGACCACGAGGACGCGGGTCGAGGGGCCCGCCCGCCCCGAGCAGGACGCGCCCGACCCCGCGCGCATCCGGCGCACGCTGCTGGGCCGCTGGCCCGAGGTCCGCGCCGCCGCCCGGGCCGGCACCCTGGACCCGGCGCTGCACCGCATCGACGACCTGACCGTCGCGGACCACCGCGAGCGCGTGAGCGCCCAGCTGCGGGTGCTGCTCGACGGCGGCGCCGTGCGGCTGCCGTTCCCGCCCGAGTACGGCGGCACCGGCGACGCGGGCGGCAACCTGGTGGCGTTCGAGGAGCTGGTGACGGCGGACCCCTCCCTGCAGATCAAGGCGGGCGTGCAGTGGGGCCTGTTCGCCGCGGCGATCCTGCACCTGGGCACGCGCACCCACCACGAGCGGTTCCTGGCCGACGCGATCGAGCTGCGCACGCCGGGCGGCTTCGCGATGACGGAGACCGGGCACGGAAGCGACGTCGCCTCCGTCGCCACCACCGCCGTCTACGACGCCTCGACGGAGGAGTTCGTGATCACGACGCCGTTCCGGGCGGCGTGGAAGGACTACATCGGCAACGCGGCCGTGGACGGGCGCGCGGCCGTGGTGTTCGCGCAGCTGGAGACGCGGGGGGAGCGGCACGGCGTCCACGCGTTCTTCGTGCCGATCCGCGACGAGGCGGGCCGGTTCCTGCCCGGGGTCGGCGGGGAGGACGACGGCCCGAAGGGCGGCCTGAACGGCATCGACAACGGCCGTCTGCACTTCACCGGGGTGCGGGTGCCGCGCACGGACCTGCTGAACCGCTACGGCGACGTGGCGCCCGACGGCGCCTACTCCTCGCCGATCGCCAGCCCGGGGCGTCGCTTCTTCACGATGCTCGGCACGCTGGTGCAGGGCCGCGTCTCCCTGGCGGGCGCCGCGAACTCCGGCGCGAAGATGGCGCTGCAGATCGCGATCACCTACGGCGACCAGCGCCGCCAGTTCGCCGACGCGGGAGGCGCCGAGCAGGTGCTGCTGGACTACCCCCGGCACCAGCGCCGCCTGCTGACCCGTCTGGCGGGGGTGTACGCGGCCGCCTTCAACCAGGAGGAGCTGCTGACCGACTTCCACCGCGTCTTCACCGGCGAGGAGGACACGGACGAGTCGCGCCAGGCGCTGGAGACCTTCGCGGCGGGCGCGAAGGCGGAGGCGACGCGGCACGCGCTCGACACGATCCAGGAGTGCCGCGAGGCCTGCGGCGGTGCCGGGTTCCTGGCGGAGAACCGGATCACGCAGCTGCACGCCGACCTCGACGTCTACACGACCTTCGAGGGCGACAACACGGTGCTGCTGCAGCTGGTCGGCAAGCGACTGCTGACCGACTACGGCCGGCGCCTGAAGTCGGCCGGGCCGGCCGCGGCCGGGGTCGTCGCCGCCGGGCTGGCGCAGCGCGCCGCCGGGGCGACCGGTGTGACCGCGCTCGCCCAGCGCGTGCTCGACGGAGGCACCGGAGCGGGCGCGGCGCGGTCGCTGCGGGACCCGGGCGTGCAGGAGCGGCTGCTGCAGCAGCGGGTGGACGTGGCGGTCGCCGAGATCGCGCCGGACCTCCGGCCCGGCTCCGCCTCGCCGGACGAGCTGGCCCGGCGCTTCGGCGCCCGCCAGCACGAGCTGATCGAGGCGGCGCGGGCGAGCGCCCGCCTGCAGCAGTGGCGGGCGTTCACCCGCGTCGTCGAGGCCGAGGAGCACGCCCCGACGAGGGCGCTGCTGGCCGTGCTGCGCGACGTGTTCGCGCTGCAGGCGGTCGAGCGCGAGCTGGGCTGGTACCTGGTGCGCGGCCTGATCGGCCGGCAGCGGGCGCGCGCCGTCACCCGGCTGCTCGACGGCCTGCTGCTGCGCCTGCGACCGCACGCCGTCGACCTGGTGGAGGCCTTCGGCTACGAGCAGGGCCACCTTCGCGCGAAGATCGCCGGCGGCGCCGAGCGCGCCCGGCAGGACGAGGCCCGCGCCGCCCGCTGACCCGCCGATGTGCGGTTCCCGCGTGCATCTGCGGTCGGTGGACCGGCCGCAGACGCACGGGGCGACCGCAGATGCGGGATCAGCGCGGAGGGGCGGCCAGGCGCCGGCC
>JAKONM010000093.1 GCA_022701925.1 Microbacteriaceae bacterium | reverse complement strand
TCGACGCGAGTGACCGCACCGGCCGCCGCCAGCTTCCTGCGCACGTAGCTGACGTACTGGTCGATGATCGCGGAGTCCCACCGGTCGGGATCGCCCCACACCTCGGCGAGCAGCACGCGACGGCTCACCGCCTCTCCCGCCCGCACGGCCAGGGCCCGCAGCAGCCCGAACTCCTTGACACTCAAGGGCATGGTGCGACCGTCGACCGTCGCCCGCAGCGCGGCGGGGTCGAGCAGCAGGTCGCCCGTCTCGACGCGCGAGCCCGTGCCGCTGGAGCGCCGCAGCAGGGCTCGTACCCGCGCCGCCAGCTCGTCGAGCGCGAAGGGCTTCACCAGGTAGTCGTCCGCCCCGGAGTCGAGGCCCTGGATGCGGTCGTCCAGGCCGTCGCGCGCGGTGACCAGCACGATGCCGGCGCCCAGGCCCTCGCGACGAGCGTGCCGGCAGAGCTCCACGCCGCTCATGCCGGGCAGCGCGACGTCGACCGCGGCCGCGTCGAACTCGCCGCTCCGCAGCGCGATCAGGCCGGCGAGCCCGTCGCTGACGGCGACGACCCGATGGCCCTCGTCCTGCAGCGCGCTGGTCAGCAGACCGCGCATCTGCGGATCGTCCTCCACCACCAGCACCGCCGACACGGACGGGAGCCTGGCAGAACCCCGACGCGTCGCGCGGCGGAGCGATGCGGCTCATCGGAGAATCCGAGCGAAGGGGCGCCATCGCCCGCCTCCGCCGTCGCAGCCGCAGTGCTTCGGGCGTCTGCTCAGGCGCGATGGCCCACCCTCGGGGCGGTGATGACGATCCGGACACGTGGCGGAGCCGTGTACTCGATCGAGTACCGCGATTTCGACGGCTCGGGCGACCGGCTCGGGATCATGCGCAAGGGCGGGCCTGACGACCCCGAGGACACGAACAAGCCGATGTTCCCGGACCGCTGGTACCGGGTGAACGTGCTGACCCCCCTGCCTCCGGAGATCGGCTCGACGATCTCGATGATCCTCGACCCCGTTCCGGGCGAGGACGACCCGATCGTGCGCAAGTCCACGATGGTGATGTCCACCGTCGGGGTGCTCTGACCCGATCGTCGGGCAGCGGTGCGGCCCGCCGGGCCACCGCGGTTCAGGCTGCGGTGTCCCAGGGCGCGGGGTCGTGGTCTTCTGCGGCGGGTGCGCGTGCGGGTCGGATGCGGAGTGCGGGTTTCTTGCGGGTGTGGCCGCCCCAGCGGGTGGTGTTCCAGGTGAGGGTGCCGTCGGCCGCTCGTTGGACGTCGACGTAGCCGTCGTCCTTGGTCTGGTGATCGCTGCGGCACAGGGCGGACAGGTTGAGGTGGGTGGTTCTGCCGCCGTGCTCGACGCGGACGACGTGGTCGATGTCCGCATGATGGGCCGGGGCGGGGCAGTGGGGCTGGTCGCAGGTCTCCGACCTCGCCCAGATGAGTCGTCGGAGGGCTGCGGGGATCGACCGTTCGTGGCTGTCGAAGGCGAGGATCGCGTCGTCGACCGGGTCGAGCTCGACTCTCGTCCAGTGGCAGGCGGCGCCGATGATGCGGCGGGCCCCAGCCGGGGCGAGGGACCCCCAGCCGGCGAGCTTCCCGGGCTGCTGCGACACCCCGACGGCGGTCGCGGCGGGCACGGTGACGACGATGGTCGCCTGGACCGCCTTGCGCTGCGGCACCCGCGGGTCGCCCAGTCGCTCGAACGGATCCGCCGGAGGTGAGGCCGGATCGGCGTTCGCGTCGCGCGAGTTCCTGGCGCCAACGGCGTCGTCATCGGCGGCGGCGGCGGCCGCGACGTCGGTGTCCTGACCCGTGACGCCCGCTCCAGCGGGCGCGGCGGCAGAAGCGGGCGCGGGTGCGGGTGCGGGTACGGGTGCGGCGAGGCCGTGGAGGATGACGTCGACGAGGCAGTCGTACATCAGCTGCCGGATCGTGCGGGTCTCGCCCTCGACCCCGTGCGCGGCCACCGCGGCACGGCGCGCGGCGTCGTGCATCGCCGCGATGTCGGTCTCCGGACCGGTCAGCGTCAACGTGCCCGACCCCGCCGCCCCCGGCCGCGCCTGCGCCGACCGCGAACGGTGCGCGGAGGCGGCGGCGTCGGTCGCGGCGTCGTGGTCGAGCGCGTCGTGCAGGCGGGCGAGTGCCGGGTCGAGGCGTTGCGGGACGGTCTCGGCCGCCAACCGCGCGGCACCCGTGTCGTACTGGTCGAGAGCGTCCCCGGTGAGGGTGCCGCGGTTGCGGACGATCGCCTCCACCGCCTGCCACCCGAACCCGCCACCGCCGAACACGCCCCACGACACCGGCAGCTCCCGGATCGCGGTCGCGGTGTGCAGCATCCCGATCGCCCGGTTCCTCGACACCTGCAGCAGCCCCGCGAGGTGCCCGGCGAACGCCCGCTCCGCCAGGCCGCCTTCCCGCACCACCAGGCCGCGTGCGGTCTCGTCGACCACGACCGCATCCCACAGCGCCAGCATCGTCTGCGCCTGCAGCACCTCACCCAGGAACCGCGCCCGACGGGCACCCTCGACCGCCCCGTTCAACGCCTCGAACACCCGCAACGACACGACCGCGGCAACGCCATCGGAGGGCGGAACCACCTCCGGACCAGGGTCTTCGTCTGCCACGGAGGAACCATCCCACGCCCCTCCGACACTCCCTCTCGAACACTGGTCCACCCCAGAGGCAGCCGAGCCGTGGACCAGTAGAACGCCTGCACCAGCGCGCATCCGCGTCCACGGACGAGCACGCCGGACCGCGGCCACCGTGCAGTCCTGCACCGGAGCACCGATCGCGTCCCGAACGAGCGCACGCTCCGCGCACACGCTCCCCGAGGGCCGACGCGTCCGGTAGAAGTGGGACACGCGCGCGAGGCCCGCCGACCGTGCGCTCCGCGACGTGACGAAGGACGGAACACGATGGCCGCCACGCTGCACGACGTCGCCGCCGAGGCGGGCGTCTCGTTCAAGACCGTGTCCAACGTCGTCAACGAGTACCCGCACGTGCGGGAGGCGACGCGGCAGAAGGTGCTCGCCGCGATCGACCGGCTGGGGTACCGGCCGAACCTGCAGGCGAGGTCGTTGCGTCTCGGCCGCACCGGCGTGATCGGGCTGGCGGTGCCCGAGCTGGGGCTGACCTACTTCGCCGAACTGACCTCCGAGGTGATCGCGGCGGCGGAGCGTCGCGGCCTGGTGGTGCTGACCGAGCAGACGAACCGCAGCCGCACGCGCGAGATCGAAGCCGTCACGGGGTCGCGGCGCAGGATGACCGACGGGCTGATCCTCAGCCCGCTCGCCATGGAGGAGGCGGACGTCGCCGATCTGCGCGCCGCGGGCCCCCTGGTGCTGCTGGGCGAGGCCTTCTTCCCCGAGGGCGTCGACCACATCTCGATGCAGAACGTCGCCGCGGCCCGGGCGGCCACCGCCCACCTGCTACGACGCGGACATCGGCGCATCGCGGCGATCGGCGCACACCTGGACGAGCAGACCGGTTCCGCAGCGCTGCGCCTGCAGGGCTACCGCGCCGAGATCGAGCGCGCCGGACTGCCGTGGGACCCGTCGTTGATCGGCGAGGCGAGCCTGTGGCACCGCCTCGAGGGCGCGGAGGCCATGCGCCAGGTGCTGGCGCGCGGCCCGGTCGACGCGGTCTTCGCCTTCAACGACACGCTGGCGCTCGGCGCGGTGCACGCCATCCAGACGGCTGGACTGCGCGTGCCCGAGGACATCTCCGTCATCGGGTTCGACAACATCGAGGAGGGGTCGTACTCCTTCCCCGAGCTGACGACGATCGATCCCGGGAGGCGGGAGATCGCCGAGCTGGCGGTCGCCACGATGGTCGAGCGGATCGCCGACCCGGAGGCCGACGGCAGGCGGGTCGAGGTCGCGTTCCACGTGGTGGAACGCGGCTCGGTCCGTGATCGATCCGTGACCTGACACACCCCGCCCCGCGGTTGACACCCTCGGCGGCGATCGCCATCATCCTGTTTCACAACGTTGTAAAGCCGTATCGAGGCAACGACGGGCCATGGTGCAGAGACGCCCCTGGCCGCCCTGCATCCACTGTTCGAAGGAGAACGATGAAGCTGAAGGCCGTCACCGCGACCATCGCGGCAGCAGCGCTCACGCTCGGTCTGGCTGCCTGCAGCCCCGGCGGCGCCAGCACGACCGGAGGGTCCGACGCGGCGCTGCAGCCGGGGCCGAACGGCTCGGCGAAGGCGAGCGACTGCACCAACAAGATCGTCCACAAGGACGCACCGCTCGTCACCGTCTGGGCCTGGTACCCGAACATGGCGAAGGTCGTCGACAACTTCAACAACGGCAACTCCGACGTGCAGGCCTGCTGGCGCAACGCGGGTCAGGGCACCGACGAGTACAACAAGTTCCAGACCGCGGTCGCCGCCAAGAAGGGCGCCCCCGACGTCGTGATGCTGGAGGCCGACCACCTGCCGACCTTCGAGATCCAGAACGCGCTGGTCGACATCAGCGGCCTGGGCTGGGACGCGGTGAAGGGCAACTTCTCGTCCGGCGCGATCAAGGACGTCTCGTCCGGCGACGCCGTCTACGCCGCGCCCATCGACGGCGGACCCATGGCGCTGATCTACCGCAAGGACATCTTCGAGAAGTACGGCATCGACGAGGCCCCGAAGACGTGGGCGCAGTACGCGGAGGACGCGGCCAAGGTGAAGGAGGCCGGCGGACCGGCGTTCGGCGACCTCGGCTCCAACGTCCCCGCCGTGATGATGGCGCTGCAGATCCAGAAGGGCGCGCAGCCCTTCGCCTACGACTACGGCAAGGCCAAGCAGGACGTCACCGTGAAGCTGGACGACCAGGCCTCGAAGGACGTGCTGGGCTACTGGTCCGACCTGTCCAAGAAGGGCCTGGTCGGCAAGCAGGACCAGTTCACGACGGACTACATCTCGGGCGTCGTCAACGGCAAGTACGCCACCTACGTCTCCGCCGCCTGGGCCCCCGGCTACCTGACCGGCGCCGGCGTCGGCAAGGGCGCGGACAAGGGCAAGTTCGCCGTCGCGCCGCTGCCGCAGTGGGACGAGAGCAACCCGGTCTCCGTCAACTGGGGCGGCTCCGCCCTCGCGGTGACGACGCAGGCGACGGACAAGAAGCTCGCCGCCAAGGTGGCGCTGGGGCTCTACGCCGACGACGCCTCGCTGCAGGACGGATGGCGGAACCAGATCATCTTCCCGCTGAACCAGTCGGTGCTGAAGTCGGACGAGTTCATCGACGCGAAGGTCGACTTCTTCGACGGGCAGACGGCCAACAAGGACGTCTACATCCCGGCGGAGAACGCGTACAAGGGCTTCGTCTACCCGCCCTTCGTCACCTACTACTACTCGGAGCTGCAGAAGCAGATCGCCTCGATCAACAACAACGGCACCAGCGGCGAGGCCGCCGCGACCGCCGTGCAGCAGTCGGTCGTGAAGTACGCGAAGTCGCAGGGCTTCAAGGTCACCGAGTGACCGCCGGTGCGCCGGCCCGCCCTCCCCGGCAGGCCGGCGCACCCCCTCGACGTCATCCCGATCTGCAAGGAGGCCGATCTTGACCGCAGTCCACTCCTCCGCACCCGCGGAGGTGCGGCGCCCCGTCGCCCGTCGCGGCGGCGGGGCCACCCGCCGACGTCAGGCCGTCACCGGCTGGGTGTTCATCAGCCCGTTCATCGTCGTGTTCGCGGTCTTCCTGGTCGCGCCGCTGGGCTACGCCTTCTACCTCAGCCTGTTCACGAACGGCCTCGCGACGGGCACCCAGTTCTCCGGGCTGGCCAACTACGTGCAGGCGTTCCAGGACCCGTCGTTCCTCAGGGGCATCGGGTTCGTCGCGCTGTTCACCCTGGTGCTCGTGCCGGTGCAGATGGCCGTGTCCGTCGCGGCCGCGCTGGTGCTCGACGCCGTCACGAACCGCTTCGCCCGGTTCGCCCGACTGATGATCTTCCTGCCCTACGCGGTGCCCGCCGTGATCGGGGCGCTGATGTGGGGCTTCCTGTACAGCCCGACCTTCGGTCCGCTGGAGAGCATCTTCGGGCTGTTCGGCCTGCAGGCGCCCTTCCTGCTGAGCCCCGGCAACATCTTCGGCGGCCTGATCAACGTGGTCACCTGGCAGTGGGCCGGCTACTACATGATCATCGTCTACGCGGCGCTGCAGGGGCTCGACCCCGCCGTCTACGAAGCCGCGCGCATCGACGGCGCCGGCCCCTGGCAGCTGGCCCTGCGGGTCAAGCTGCCGATGGTCGCCAACTCGCTGGTGCTGATCCTGGTGTTCGCCGTCATCGGGACGCTGCAGTTCTTCACCGAGCCGCAGGTGCTGCGGCCGATCGCGAACGGCTCCGTCACCACCGACTTCACGCCGAACATCTACGCCTACAACCTCGCCTTCGGCTTCGCGCAGTTCAACTACGCCTCCGCGATCTCCTTCGCCCTCGGCATCGTGATCTTCATCGCGGTCTACCTGTTCCTGTTCCTCACCCGCAAGCGAGGGAGCGTCTTCGCATGACCGCCATCAGCACCGCCCGTCCCGTGCCGCGGCAGGCCGCACGTCGTCGCAGGCCGCGCACCTCGCCCTTCGCCATGCTGTTCCTGGCCGTCCTGGTCGTCTACTTCCTGACCCCGCTGTGGTGGCTCGTCGTCGCCAGCTCCAAGAACGTGCAGGGCCTCTTCGGCGGCACGGGCGGCGCCCTGTGGTTCGACCGGAACATCGACTGGGTGGGCAACATCCGCGGGCTGCTCACCTACGACGACGGCATCTACTTCCAGTGGATCGGCAACTCGGCGTTCTACGCGATCGCCGGCGGCCTGGGCGCCACGGCCGTGGCGGTGCTGGCCGGCTACGGGTTCGCCAAGTTCGAGTTCCCGGGTCGCAACCTGACCTTCGCGCTGCTGCTGGGATCGGTCATGGTGCCGCTGACGGCCCTGGTCATCCCGACCTTCATCCTGTTCTCGAACATGGGCCTCACCGACACCGTCTGGGCCGTGATCCTGCCGTCGTTCCTCAGCCCGTTCGGCGTCTACCTGATGCGGGTCTACATCGCGGACGCGGTGCCGTCCGAGCTGATGCAGGCGGCCCGCGTCGACGGCGCCAGCGAGGTCCGCGTCTTCTTCAGCGTCGCGCTGCCCCTGATGCGGCCCGCCATCGTCACCGTGCTGCTGCTCAGCGTGGTCGCGAACTGGAACAACTACTTCCTGCCGCTGGCCATGCTGAACAACAGCAGCCTCTACCCCGTGACGGTCGGGATCGGCCTGTGGCAGAGCCTGGCCTCCTCGAACAACGGCGGCGGCACCTCGCTGTGGAACCTGATCATCGCCGGCGCCCTCGTCTCGGTGATCCCGCTGATCGCCGCGTTCCTCGGGCTGCAGCGCTACTGGCAGGGCGGCCTGTCGCTCGGCAGCCTCAAGTAGCGCCCGCCCCCTTCCCGCTCCCGCCCTCCCGCTCGAAAGGCTCCGCCATGCCCGCCGCCCGCATCACCCTGTTCCCCGGTTCCGTCGTCGGCAGGATCGACCCCCGCGTCTACGGATCGTTCGTGGAGCACCTGGGCCGGTGCGTCTACGACGGCATCCACGAGCCGGGGCACCCGACGGCGGACGCGGAGGGGTTCCGGCAGGACGTGCTGGACCTGGTGCGCGAGCTGGGGGTCACGACCATCCGCTACCCGGGCGGCAACTTCGTCAGCGGCTACCGCTGGGAGGACGGCGTCGGTCCGAAGGCGGACCGTCCGGTGCGCCTCGACCTGGCCTGGCACTCCACCGAGACGAACCAGGTGGGCCTGCACGAGTTCGCGGACTGGAACCGCAAGGCCGGCACGGAGCCGATGCTGGCCATCAACCTCGGCACGCGGGGCGTGCTGGACGCCCTCGACCTGGCCGAGTACGCGAACCGCCGCTCGGGCACCGCGCTGGCCGACGCCCGCATCGCCAACGGCGACGTCGAGCCGCTGGGCGTGCGCATGTGGTGCCTGGGCAACGAGATGGACGGCCCGTGGCAGCTGGGGCACCGCAGCGCGGACGACTACGGGAAGCTCGCGTCGCAGACCGCCAAGGCGCTCAAGCAGCTCGACCCCGGTCTGGAGCTGGTGGTGTGCGGCAGCTCCAGCGCGTTCATGCCGACGTTCGGGGAGTGGGAGCGCACCGTGCTCGAGCACACGTACGACGACGTCGAGTTCATCTCCTGCCACGCCTACTACGAGGAGTACGACGGCGACACCGCCAGCTTCCTCGGGTCCGCGGTGAACATGGACCGCTTCATCGAGACGGTGGCCGCGACCGCGGACCACGTGAAGGCGCTGAAGCGCAGCGACAAGACGGTCTTCATCTCCTTCGACGAGTGGAACGTCTGGTACCTCACGCGGTACGAGCAGCAGGAGCGGATCACGGACCCGGAGGTCTGGCCGATCGCCCCACGGCTGCTCGAGGACGTCTACTCCGTCCTCGACGCGGTGGTGTTCGGCAGCCTGATGATCTCGCTGCTGAAGCACGCCGACCGGGTGAAGGCCGCGAGCCTGGCGCAGCTGGTCAACGTGATCGCCCCGATCATGACCGAGCCCGGCGGCCCCGCCTGGCGGCAGACCACCTTCTTCCCCTTCGCGCTGACGTCCCGGCTGGCACGCGGCCAGGTGCTGCGGTCGGAGGTGACGGCCGACCTGCTCCCGACCGCGCGGCACGGCGACGTGCCGCTGGTCGACGCCGTCGTGACGCGGGACGACGACGGGTCCCTGACCGTGGTGGTGGTGCACCGCGGGCTGGACGAGCCGACCGCGCTGCAGGTCGACCTCGGCGGGGACTGGACCGTGGCCGAGTCGCACCTGCTCGCCGACCCCGACCCGAGCGCGGCCAACACGCTGCAGCAGCCGGACCGGGTCGGCACCCGCCCGGTGGGCGCCGAGGTGCGCGACGGCGCGCTGCACCTGGAGCTGCCGCCCGTGGCCTGGGCGATCGTGCACCTGGTCCCCGCGTCGGCCTGAGCGCCGACGTGGTCGCGCCGCACGGACGGCCGCTGCGCCGTCGCACCGTGCTGACGGGCTCGGCCCTGCTGCTGCCCGCCGCCGGCTCGCCGGGTTGCACGGCGGGGCCCGCCGAGGAGGAGGACGCCGTGGAGAACCCGCTGGTGCGGCGACGCGCCGACCCGCACGTGCAGCGCGACGAGCAGGGCCGGTACCTGATGACCGGATCCGTGCCGCAGTACGACCGCGTGGTGCTGCGGCGGGCGCACGCCCTCGGCGGGCTGGCCGCGGCCGCCGAGCGCACGCTGTGGACGCGTCCCGCCGACGGACCGATGGGCGGCTACGTGTGGGCGCCCGAGATCCACCGGGTCGACGGCGGCTGGTACGTGTACTTCGCCGCGGGCGACTCGGACGATCCGTTCCGCATCCGGCCCTACGTGCTGGAGGCCGACGGGGACGACCCCATGACGGCGGCCTGGACGGTGCGCGACCGCATCCGCACCGCCTTCGACACCTTCGCGCTGGACGCCACCACCTTCGCGCTGCGCGGACGTCGGTACCTGGTGTGGGCGCAGGCGGAGCCGGGCATCGAGACGAACTCGAACCTGTACATCGCGCGAATGGCCGATCCCTCCACGCTCGTCGGCCCCGAGGTGCGCATCGCGGTGCCGCAGGCCGACTGGGAGACGCGGGGGTTCAAGGTCGACGAGGGCCCGGCGGTGCTCGTCCGCAACGGCCGCGTCTTCATCAGCTTCTCCGCCAGCGCGACCGACGCCCGCTACTGCATGGGACTGCTCACCGCCGACGAGGGGTCCGACCTGCTGGACGCCGACTCCTGGACCAAGTCGCCCGAGCCGGTCTTCGCCTCCAGCCCGGAGCACGGGCAGTGGGGGCCGGGCCACAACTGCTTCACGACCGTGGAGGACGACCGGGGCCGCACCGTCGACGTGCTCGTGTACCACGCCCGCGGCTACGAGCAGATCGACGGCGACCCGCTGTTCGACCCGAACCGGCACGCCAGGGCCCAGGTGCTGGGCTGGAAGGCGGACGGCACACCCGACTTCGGCGTCCCGGTCGCCGACGGCCCGCTGCGGCTCCGCACCTGAAGCGACCGCGAGCGCCGCCTCACTGCATCGTCGGCAGCTCCAGCCGCATCGTCGTCCCCTCGCCGGACGTCGACTCGACGGTCACCCGCCCGCCGTGGCGCTGCGCCAGGTCGCGCACCAGCGACAGCCCGATGCCGAACCCGCGGCGCTCCCCCGTCTCGGCGCCGTGCGCGAACCGGTCGAAGACCCGCTCCACCTCGACCCCCGCGATGCCGGCGCCGCGGTCGGCGACCCGCACCACCGCGCGGCCGCGCTCGACCCCGGCGGTCACCCGCACCGGGGCCCCGGGCGGCGAGTGCTGCACCGCGTTGTCGATCAGCACCACCAGCGCGCGGCGCAGCCCGACCTCCGACAGCGGCACCCGGGCCTCCCCGGCGACCTCCGCCTCGAGGCGCACGGAGCGCTCCTCCGCCAGCAGACGCAGGTCCTCCACCTCGCCCTCGACCGCCGGCCGCAGGTCGCACCCCTCCGCGGCGTCGCTCTGCGCCTCGGCCGTCTCGGCCAGCAGCAGCAGGTCGCCGACGACGTCGATCATGGCGCCGGTGTCGCGGCGCAGCGCCGCCAGCACGTCGTCCGTCGGCTCGCCGCGCCCCAGCCGGCGCTGCAGCACCTGCACCCGGGCGTCGAGCACCGCGAGCGGGGTGCGCAGCTCGTGGCTGGCGTCCGCCACGAAGGCGCGCTGCAGCCGCAGCGCGGCGGCCAGCGGTGAGACGGCCCGGCGGCTGATCCCCCATGCCGCGAACCCCACGACCAGCACGGCGGCCAGCCCCAGCACGACCAGCGCCAGCAGCACCTCGTGCGCGTCGACGTAGATCTTGTCCTCGCCCGGCCTCGGCGCCTCCAGCAGCTCCGCCGGCCGCGACTGGTGCAGCACGTAGAGGGCCGCCAGCCCCAGGACGCCGGCGACCAGCCCGCTGGACACCGCGGCCACCTGCAGCCCGGTCCGCAGCGCCGCCCGCCGCACCGTCTCGACGTCGACGCCGTCGCTCACGGCTGCCCCAGCCGGTAGCCGCGGCCCCGCACGGTGGTGACCAGGTCGTGCTCGGTCTTGCGGCGCAGGTAGTGCACGTAGGTGTCGACCGTGCCCACGCTGTCGCCCGCGGGGAAGACGTCGCGCAGGATGCGCTCCCGCGTCAGCGTCTCGTCGGGGTGGGCGGCCAGCAGCGCGAGCAGGTTCGACTCCGTCTCGGTCAGCACCTTGCGCCCCTCGTACGGCGAGTGGATCAGGCGTGCGGAGGGGCGGAACTCCCAGTCCCCGATGTGCACGACCGCCTCCTCCGGCCCGTGCACTCGCCGCATCGCGCGGAGTCGGGCCGCCAGCTCCGCGAAGTCGAACGGCTTCACCAGGTAGTCGTCGGCGCCCGCGTCGAGGCCGTCGACCCGGTCGGCGACCGCGCCGAGCGCCGTCAGCATCAGCACGGGCACCGCGCCTCCCGCTCGACGCAGGCGGCGCACCAGCTCGACCCCGTCGAGGCCCGGCAGCCGGCGGTCCAGCACGACCGCGGCCCAGCCGCCGGCCGCCGCCAGGCGCAGGCCCTCGACCCCGTCGCGCACCGCGGTCACCGCGTAGTCGTCGGCGAGCGCCTCCGCGATCAGCGGGCCCAGCTGCGGGTCGTCCTCGACCAGCAGCAGCGGCGCGCGCTCGTGCTGCTCCCTCATGGCAGCAGTGTGGGGCACGGGCGCCGCCGATCGGGACGCGCCGTCGACCGGGCGGCGCTGTCGGTGGGGGGTCCCTACCATCCGGGGTGACCGGATCCGAGGCCTGCGCGGTGCCGGGCTGCGGGCTGCCCGCCGAGCACCCGCACCTCGTGCCGCTGTGCGCCGGGCACCTGTCGGTCGCCGCCGAGGTGCAGGGCGACCAGCACGGCCGCCTCGACCTGCTGCCCCAGC
>JAKONM010000048.1 GCA_022701925.1 Microbacteriaceae bacterium | reverse complement strand
GTCGTACCGCAGGTTCTTCACCAGGAAGCTGGCCACGACCATCCGCACCCGGTTGTGCATCCAGCCGGTGTGCCACAGCTGCCGCATGCCCGCGTCGACCAGGGGGATGCCGGTGCGGCCGCGCTGCCAGGCCGTCAGCTTCGCGTCGTCCACCTCGGCCCAGGGGAAGTCGTCGAACTGCCGGTGCACGTTCACGGTGTCGAGCCCCGGGCTGCGGTCGAGCAGGTCGTAGTCGAACTCGCGCCACACCAGCTCGGTCAGGAACTTCTCCCGCACGGCGGGCGGCGCCTCGGCCGCCTGCACGCGGTGCCACACCTGGTACGGGCTCAGCTCGCCGAACTTCAGGTGCGGCGACAACCGCGACGAGGCCTCGGCCGCCGGCTCGTCGCGGTGCGCCGCGTACCCGCGCAGGCGGTGCTTCACGAACTCGTCCAGGCGCCGGTGCGCGCCCTTCTCGCCCGGGTGCCACTCCTCCACCAGGCCGCCCGACCAGTCGGGCGCGGTCGGCAGCAGCCGCAGGGCGTCGAGGTCCTCGGAGTGCACGCGGCCCTCGAAGCCGGCCAGCGAGGCCGGTGCGGCCAGGGGCTCGCGCGGCTGCCCCTGGCGCTGCAGCGCCCGGAAGAAGGGGGTGAACACGCCGAAGCGCTCGCCGTCGCCGGTCAGCACGTCGCCCGGCTCGTGCAGCAGGTTGGCCGTGAAGGTCTCGACCCGCACCCCGGCCGCCTCCGCGGCGCGGCGCACCCGGTCGTCCTGCCCGCGCTCGCCCTCGCCGCAGCGGCGGTTGAAGACCAGCTCCGCGGCGCCGGAGGAGCGCAGCACCGCGCGCACCTCCTCCTCGGCCTCGCCCTCGCGGAGCACCAGGGCGGCGCCGCGCTGCTCGAGGGAGGCGGCCAGGCCGGCCAGGCTGTGGTGCAGCCACCACCGGCTGGCCGCGCCCAGGGGCCGCGACCCGTGGCCCGACTCGTCCAGCACGAACAGCGCCAGCACCGGCCGGCCGCCGTCGGCCGCGTGCCGCAGCGCGGGGTGGTCGGCGACCCGAAGGTCGTCGCGGAACCAGACGACGACCGGACCGTCCTCTCGTGGCATGGCCAGGATCCAAGCACCGCCCCCGGGGGCGCGCGCTGGGAGCCCCGCACGGGGGTCCCCCGTTGTGGGTCTGCCCCTCGTTCCCAGCACTTTCCTAGATTCAGTGCTGCGGCTCCCCCAGGCCGCCAGCGCGGTGCCCACCCAGCACCGCCCGCCTTCTCGCCGACGCCGGCCCCCCTTCTCCGCCGTGCGCGCGCCCTGCCCGAAAGCCCCCATCGTGCACACCGATTCCGTCCGTCAGGACGTCCAGCAGCTCGAGCAGCTGCTCACGCTGCCCACTCGTCGTCACATCCAGGACGTGCGCATCGCCGCGGTCCTCCCGGCGTACAACGAGGAGGAGAGCATCGCGGCGACGATCGAGTCGATCCTCGGTCAGACCCGCGTGCCGGACGCCGTCTTCGTGCTCGTCAACAACTCCACGGACGAGACCTACTTCGTCGCCCGCGAGTACGACGGCGTGCACACCCGCACCTACCGCGACCACCAGTACACGTGCCAGGTCAAGGTCATCGACCTGGGCGAGGTGCCGGACAAGAAGGTGGGCGCGCTGAACTTCGGCTACGCCCTGGCCAAGGACTTCGACTACCTGCTCGGGGTCGACGGCGACACGGTGCTCGACCGTCGCGCCGTGCAGTACATGACCGAGGAGATCCTCTCCGACAGCCGCATCGGCGGCATCTCGGCGATCTACGGCTTCGACCAGTCGCAGGCGAAGACCGGCATGGAGCGCTTCCTCGTGCGCTCGCAGCGCTTCCAGTTCGCAGGCTTCAACATGGACAACCTGCTGCGCTCGCGCAACATGGCGGTGCTCGGCGGCCAGGCCTCGCTGCTGAACATCGAGGCGATGAAGCGCACGATGGCCGAGAACCGGCAGGACACCCCGTGGGTGACCGACTCGGAGATCGAGGACTCGCTGCTGTCGCTGCAGCTGAAGTCCGCCGGCTACCGCACGAAGATCTCGGCGAAGGCCCGCGCGGTGGTCGGCCCCATGCTCACCATGCGGTCGCTCGACGCCCAGCAGGTCAAGTGGAACGCCGGCGGCGTGGAGCTGATCCTGCAGAAGCCGCTGCACGCGAACCTGCGGCTGCGGTGGCGCGAGAACATCGCGATGATCACGAACCTCATGTCGCGGGTGCTCTTCGTCGCGCTGGCCGCGGCGTCCGTCTCCATCGGCGCGTTCGAGTTCGCCTGGTGGTGGGCCGTGCCCCCGGTGGTCTCCGTGCTGCTGACGCTGCGCATCGCCGTGAGCATCAAGGGCTACACCGCCCGGGACGTGCTGTACGCGCTGGCCTTCCTGCCGGGCGAGATCTACATGTTCCTGCGCGGCATCCACTTCCTGAAGGCGTGGACGCAGGTGCTGACCCGCACCGAGCGCGACAACTGGGCGGCGCAGGCCAAGGCCGAGAACGGCGGCGGCGGCGGCTTCGGCTGGCTGCTGGGCCTGCTCGGCGTGGTCCTGATCGCGGCCGTGCTCGGCTGGGGCTGGCTGAACCTGCTGCCGCCGGTCCAGACCACGCTGCTGGCGGTGGGCTGGACGGCCCTGGCGGTCGTCACGATCCTGCAGACGCTGGCGATGCTCTCGAAGCTGTTCCGACGCCACCGGGGCTTCACGGTCTGACACCCGGCCGATGCGAGAAGGCCCCCGCCTCCGATGAGGAGCGGGGGCCTTCTCGTGCGTGCGGGGCAGCCTGATCGAGGCGGCTCCGGACGTGCGAAGGGCCGGTCGCAGAGGCGGCGACCGGCCCTCGTCCCTTGCACCAAGAGGTCCTGCAATCACTCACGCCGTCCGCCACAGCAAACTTTCGACGCGGGCACAACGTATAACGGTCCGATAACGGGCCGCTACCCCCTCCGGCGTGTCGTTCCCTGGAACAGCCTGTGAGCCGGCGATGGCCGCGTGCCCCCAGGGGTCGCCGGCGCGGTGCCCCGCCTCGGGACCGCCGCGAGCGGATCCGGGCGCGATCGGCGCTCCCTGGCGGGATCGGACGTCCGACGCTGACCGGAGGTGTCGATCCCGGTCCGAATGCACGCGGCCGAACGGGAGCGCGGAAGGCGCTCGCGGCCGGCCGGCCGCGTCAGAAGCGGTCAGGGCTCGCGGTCTCGCCGTAGCGGATGACGACGTCCGCGTGCCGGTCGAAGCGGTACCCGCCGCCGCGCACGGTCCGCACGATCTCGCCGTACTCGCCCAGCTTGGCGCGCAGCCGTCGCACGTGGACGTCGATGGTGCGCTCGCTGGGCGCCTCCGCGTCGGCGCCGTTCCACAGGTGCTCGATGATCTCGGCGCGCGGCACCGTGCGGCCCTCGCGCAGCACCAGGAACTGCAGCAGCCCGAACTCGCGGTAGGTCAGCGGAGCGGTCTCGCCGTCGATGCGCAGCTTCTTGCGGCCCAGGTCCAGCGTCAGGCCGGTGCGGCGCTTCGGCGCCGGCGCGGCGGGCGCGGTGCGGTCCGTCAGCGCGCGGCGCACGATGTCGACGTCGCGGCCGCCCGCGCCCGCCGGGGCGATCGCCACGGCGGCGTAGGTCTGCGCGCCGGGGACCAGCTCGGCGGTGAGGCGGCGCAGCGCGTCGACCACGGTGGCCAGGTCGGTGCCGGCGGCACGAGCGGTCTGCTCGTCGACGCCGACGTAGAGGGCGAAGCCGCGGGCCTCGCCGGCGGCGGTCTCGGCGGGGACGGGGGAAGCGGTGGGGGAGGGCATCGGGGTGGTCCTTCGGTGCGGTCCGGCGGAGCCGGCGTCGATCGTGGCTGACCGGGCCATGCCCGGTCGTTCGGTTCGCGCAGACTGCGCGTGGCCCGGGCGACCCGGGCGGCGATCACGAACGGATCAGCGACACATTCGACGGCGCAGGGCGCCGCACATCATCGACGACGGTGCCTGACGGGCCGGAACGGCGGTCGTGCAGCGCAGGGATGACATGCCCGCGATCCTCCCCGGCCCTGCTGCCGCTGTCAACCGCGGCTGCCGCAGGCCCCTCAGGCGGGGACGGTGCCGTACAGGCGGTCGCCCGCGTCGCCGAGGCCCGGCACGATGTAGCCGCGCTCGTCCAGGCCCTGGTCCAGCGCGCCGAGCACGACGGTCACCGCGCGTCCCTCCGTCGCCTTCTCGACCGCCGCCACGCCCTCCGGCGCCGCGATCAGGCACACCGCCGTGACGTCCGTCGCACCCCGGTCGAACAGGTAGTCGATGGCCGCGACCAGGCTGCCGCCGGTCGCCAGCATCGGGTCCAGCACGAAGCACTGCCGGCCGCTCAGGTCCGACGGCAGCCGCTCCGCGTACACGGAGGGCTGGAGCGTCTCCTCGTTCCGCACCATGCCCAGGAAGCCCACCTCGGCGCTCGGCAGCAGGGTCACCATGCCGTCGAGCATCCCCAGGCCGGCGCGCAGGATCGGGACCACGAGGGGTTTGGGGTCGGCGATCGCCAGGCCCTCGGTCGACGTCACCGGCGTCTCGATGCGCACGGTCTGCGTGCGCACCGACCGGGTCGCCTCGTACGCCAGCAGCGTCACCAGCTCCGACGCCAGCGCGCGGAAGGTGGGGGAGGGGGTGGTGCGGTCCCGCAGCACCGTCAGCTTGTGCGTGACGAGCGGATGGTCGGCGACGTGCACGTGCATGGCTGCAAGGCTAGTGACGCCGGGGCGCCGCGTCCCGGCCGGGAGGAGACGCCGTGCGGGCGGACGAGGCCGCGATGCGGCTGGCGATCGCGCAGGCCCGCGAGGCCGCCGAGCACGACGAGGTGCCGGTGGGCGCCGTCGTGCTGGGCCCGGACGGTGCGGTGCTCGGCGCGGGACGCAACCGCCGCGAGGCGGACCGCGACCCCCTGGCGCACGCGGAGGTGGTGGCGCTGCGCGCGGCGGCGGCGGCCCTGGGCGGCTGGCGGCTGGACGGCTGCACGCTGGTGGTGACCCTGGAGCCCTGCACGATGTGCGCGGGCGCCGTGCTCGAGTCCCGCGTCGGGCGGCTGGTCTTCGGCGCCTGGGACGAGAAGGCCGGCGCGGTCGGGTCGGTGCTCGACGTGCTGCGCGACCGCCGCTCCGGCGCTCGGGCGGAGGTGCGCGCCGGCGTGCTGCAGGGGGAGTGCGCCGCGCTGCTCACCGCCTTCTTCGCCGGCAGGCGGGGCGGGGCTACTCCATCCCCAGGATGACGATCGACTCGGTCGGCGTCGCCTGGTCCGCGGCCACGTCGGGCTCCACGTGCACCTTGGCGCCCTGCGGCACCAGCCGCGCCAGCGCCAGCTGCACGTGCGCGATCACCGTCACCACCTCGGTCAGCGCCAGGTGCGGCGGCAGCCCGACGCGCACCACCACCACCGGCCGTCCGGTCGCGTCCTCGTGCGCGTAGCGCACCAGCGGCACGGAGCGCACGTGCCGCACCCGCTCCACCGCCTGCACGATGCCCTCGGTCGCGTCGCCGCCCGTCGTCGTCATCGCAGCACCCTCCCGTCGCGTGGCGGCGAGTGTAGGCGGCGCTCCCGCGCGACGGCATCGCATTCCGCTCCCGGCATGGTGCTGGGGGCCGGGAGGATTTATGGTCGGAGCGTGCCGGACCTGTTCGACGTCGTCGCCGACCCGACGCGGCGGGAGCTGCTCCGCGCGCTGCTCGACGAGGCCGAGCGGGCCGACGGCGCGGGCGAGGCCAGCGTCGGCCAGCTGGTCGCGCGGCTCGGGCTCAGCCAGCCCACGGTCTCCAAGCACCTGAAGACCCTGCGCGAGTTCCGCATGGTGGCGGTGCGCGAGCAGGGGCAGCACCGCTTCTACCGGCTGGAGCCCGCAGGGCTGGAGCCGATCGCCGAATGGCTCGGCCCGTTCGTGAAGCCGGCGGTGGACGCCGGGCAGCCCGTGCCGGAGGAGGTCGGGGCCGTGGCCGGGGCGACGCCGCCCGTGCAGCTGGCGCCGAAGGCGCGCGGCGCGGCCGTGCGGCTGGGCGCGACCGCCGCGTCGCTCGTCGGGCGCATCCGCAAGTAGGCCCCGGAAGCGCCGCTTCCGCCGTCCTGTAGCCTGTCCGGGCTCTTCCGCGCACCCGGCGACCGGTCCCTCCGGTCTGCGTGCCGCGGTCAACAGCGCAACGCCAAGGAGTTCACATGGGTTCGGTCATCAAGAAGCGCCGCAAGCGGATGGCGAAGAAGAAGCACCGCAAGCTGCTGCGCAAGACGCGTCACCAGCGCCGCAACAAGAAGTAGGCGGCTCAGGCGTCCGGCGGGCGCCGCTCCGGCACGACGGGGGCGGCGTCCGCCGTTCCTGCGCGTGCGGTGCGCGACCGCAGACGCTTCCGCTCCGCCCGGATGCTGGCCGGGTCGAGCGTGATCGACCGCCACCCCCGCCCCGCCGCGTGCTGCGCCAGGGCGCGGTCCGGGTTGATCGCCACCGGGGTGCCGACCGCGGTCAGCAGCGGCAGGTCGTTGACGGAGTCGCTGTAGGCGAAGCAGTCGACCGGGTCGCAGCCGTGGGCGCGCATGAGCGCCGTGGCGGCCACTGCCTTCTCGGCCCCGTGCATCGTCGGCCCGGTGAAGCGGCCGGTGAAGACGCCGTCCTCGATCTCGAGGCCGCTGCCGATGCCGCCCGTCGCGCCCAGCGCGGTCGCCAGCTCGGCGGCCAGGAAGTCGGGCGTCGCGCTGATCAGCCACACCTCGTGGCCCGCCTCGCGGTGGGCGTCGAGCAGCGCGCGCGTCTCCGGCCAGATCTTCGGCTGCATCGAGTGGACGACCTGCCCGGCCAGGCGGTGCAGCTCGGCGGCGGGGTGCCCGGCGAGCAGCTGCAGCGCCCGCTCGCGCACCTCGTCCAGCACGCTCATGCGCTCGCCGTGCCGCCGGAACTTCAGCGCCTCCCAGCCGAAGCGCGCCAGGTCCTTGCGTCCGACGATGCCGAGCGACCGGGCGGCGCGGGCCAGGAACATGGCGCTGGCACCGTTGACCAGGGTCTTGTCGACGTCGAAGAATGCGACCACCGGAAGGGCGCGGGGAACGGTCGCGGCGTCGTCGGTCATCGCGCCGACCAGCCTAGATCGCTGCCGAGGACGCCCCCGGCAGCGCTCACCGCGCCTTCTCCAGGTGGACGACCTGCTCGTCCGCGGCCGTGCGCACGTAGCCCGCGCGCTCGTACAGCGCCAGGTTCTGCGCGCTGCGCCGGCCGGTGAACAGGGCGAGACGCCGCGCCTGCGGCGGGGCCGCCTGCTCGACGTGCGCCAGGAGCGCCCGGCCGAGTCCCTCGCCGCGACGGTCCGGGGCCACCATCAGGCGCCCGATGCGCCAGACGTCGCCGTCCAGCGCCCCGCGGACGCCGCCGATCAGGCGGCCCTCGTCGCGCAGCACCCAGGCCGTGCCGATCCAGGCCCGCACGTCGTCCAGGGTCTCGTGCAGGGGAGGGATCGCCAGGGTGTCGTTGCGGATGGCCTCCGTGACCCAGCAGCAGCGCTGCAGCACCAGGACCTCGGGGGCGTCGGCCTGCACGGCCGGGACCGGGGCGAAGCGCATCCCACGACTCTAGGAGCAGCGCCGCGACGGGTCCGCGCGGCCTACGCTGACCGGGTGCTCGTGCCCGAACTGACCCTGATCGGCAAGCCCGGCTGCCACCTGTGCGACGAGGCGCGGACCGTCGTCGAGCAGGTCGTGCGGGACCTGGCGGACGACGGCGTGGCGGTCGCGGTCGCGGAGCGGTCGATCCTCGACGAGCCGGACCTCGACGTGCGCTGGCACGACGACATCCCGGTGGTGCTGATCGGCACCGCCCTGCACGACCGCTGGCGGGTCGACCCCGCGCGGCTGCGCGAGGACCTGCTGGCCGCAGCCGACGCCTGATCGCCGCTGACGGCGGCTAGGCCCGGGCCGCGCGGCCCTTCGGAGCCCGCTTCCGCCCTCGGCGCCGCTCCTCGGCGTCCGCGCCGTCGTCGCCCTTCTCGTTCCACGTCTTGATCGCGGACCAGATGACGCTGGCGGTCGGCACGGAGAGGATCGCGCCCAGGATGCCGCCCAGGATCGTGCCGGCGGTGAGGGCGAGCAGGATCACCAGCGGGTGCAGCGACAGCGCCTTGCCCATGATGACCGGCTGCAGCAGGTTGCCCTCCAGCTGGTTCACCAGCACCACGATGCCGACGACGATCAGCGCGACGACCGGACCGTTGAAGACCAGCGCCACCAGCGCGGCCAGGATGCCCGCCAGCGTCGCGCCGACCACCGGGATGAACGCGGTGACGAAGACGAACACCGACAGCGGCAGCGCCAGCGGCACCTGCAGGATGAAGAGGCCGGCGCCGATGAACACGGCGTCGACCGCGGCGACGGTGGCGGTGCCCCGCACGTAGGCGCCGAGCACCCGCACGCTGCGGTGGCCGATGCGCTCGGCGCGGTCGTGGGCCTCGCCCCGGAACACCTGGATCAGGAACGTCCAGATCTTCGCGCCGTCGCGCAGGAAGAAGAACATGATGAAGACCACCAGCACGATGCCGGTGGCCAGGTTGCCCACGGTCGAGAGCCCGGACAGCGCGCTGGAGCCGAACGAGGCGCTGGTCACGTAGTCGCCGATGCCCGAGATCGCCTGCTGCACCTGGTCGCTCGAGATCTGCACCCCGAGCCCCGCGGCGAACTGCTCCAGCTGGTCGATGCCGTCGGAGACCGCCTTCGCCAGCTGGGACGCCTGCCCGGCCACCGCGAAGCCCACGAGGGTCAGCACGCCCGCGAGGACGCCGATCACCACCAGCAGGGTGATGAGGGCGGAGAGCGCGGGCGGCAGCGCCCGCTCCAGCAGGTGGACGAGCGGGACGAAGGCGCAGGAGAGGATCAGCGCGACGAGCACGGCGATGACCACGGTCTTCAGCGCGAGCCCGGCGTAGACGACGCCGATGGCCAGGACGATGACGATGATCGCCTGCAGGCAGCGCAGGGAGAAGCGGCCGAAGCCGTCGTTCCATCGGCGCGCAGCGCGCTCGGACTCGGGCGCCTCGCGGATCTCCGTCACCCGGCCATCCTCCCGGACCCCGCCTGGACCGGGCCAGGCCCAGAACAGGCGGGGAGCGGGGTCACGGCCGCAGGCGGTTGGGGCCGCGGAACAGGTAGGTGGTCTCGCGGATGCTCGGGCGGCCGAGCATCAGCATCAGCACGCGCGCGAGGCCCATGCCGAAGCCCCCGTGCGAGGGCATGCCGTACCGGAAGAACTCCAGGTAGTCGGCCATCTCGGCGGGGTCGAGCCCCTTGTCGCGCACCTGCTCGGTGAGCACGTCGATGCGGTGCTCGCGCTGCGCGCCCGTCGAGATCTCGGTGCCGCGGTAGATCAGGTCGTAGCTGTTCGTGAGCGAGGGGTCGTCCTCGTGGCGCCGGTGGTAGAAGGGCCGGATGCTGGAGGCGTAGTCGGTCAGGAACACGAAGTCGTGGCCGAACTCCTCGGCGACGTAGTCGGAGATGCGGCGCTCGCCCTCCGGGTCCATGTCGGCGTCGGCGCGGGGCACCGTGTAGCCGCGCTCCGCGACGATCTCCTTGGCCCGCGCCAGCGGGATGCGGGGGAAGGGGCGACTCGGCACCGTCAGCGTCACGCCGAGCAGCGCCTCCACCTCCTCGCCGTGCTTCGCGACCACGGCCTCGAAGCCGGCGACCAGCACGGCCTCGTGCATCGCCATGACGTCCTCGTGGCCGTCGATCCAGCTGATCTCGGCGTCGACGCTCGTGAACTCGGTCGCGTGCCGGGCGGTGAAGGACGGGTCCGCGCGGAAGGCGGGGGCGATCTCGAAGATCTTGCCGAAGCCGGCGGCCTGCGCCATCTGCTTGAAGTGCTGCGGGCTCTGCGCGAGGTACGCGGTCGACTCGAAGTACGGCACCTGGAACAGCTCGGCCCGCGACTCCGAGGGGCTGCTCATCAGCTTCGGCGTGTGGATCTCGACGTAGCCCCGCTCCACCCACCAGGTGCGCAGCGCGTGCTCGAAGGTGGTCTGCACGCGGAAGATCAGCGCGTTGGCCGGGTTGCGCAGGTCGAGGAAGCGGTGGTCGAGGCGCTTGTCGATGGAGGAGTCGGCGGCGATCGGCTGCTCCGGCTCGCTGACCCCGACGACGTCGAGGCCCGAGACCTTGACCTCGAGCCCGCCGAGCTTCACGCGCTCGTCGTGCTTCAGGTCGCCCTCGACGCGGATGAAGGTGCCGACGGCCAGGCCGCTGATCGCGGTCGAGATGTCGTCGTCGCCCTCGGGGCGCGGCCGCACCAGCTGCACGGCGCCGGACTCGTCGCGCAGCACCAGGAACTGCACCTTCTTCTGATCGCGCACGACCTCCACCCATCCGGCGACGGCGACGGGGCCGTCGGGCAGGGGAGCGAGGTCGCTGATCAGGGTGCGCTGGGTCACCGCAGAACCCTAGCCAGCCGCGCGCAGCCGTTCGTCGTCCTCGCGCAGGCGGAGGTCGGCCGCTCCGTAGAATCGCGGTGTGGTCGCACGAGCCCTGCACCTCGTCCGTCACGGCGAGGTGCACAACCCTGCGGGCGTGGTCTACGGCCGCCTGCCGGGCTTCCGCCTGTCCGACCGCGGCCAGGCGATGGCGGCGATGACCGCGGAGGGCCTGGCCGAGCTGCCGGTCACCCGACTGATCGCCTCGCCGCTGCTGCGCACCCAGCAGTCCGCCCAGCCGGTCGCCGACCGGTTCGGCCTGACGATCGAGACCGACGACCGCGTCGTCGAGGCCTGGAACCGGTTCGAGGGCCGGTCGATGGCGCGCCGGGCGCTGCTGGCCCGTCCCCAGGACTGGCACCTGTTCCGCAACCCGACGCGGCCGTCCTGGGGCGAGCCCTTCGTCGACGTGATCGCGCGCATGCGCCCCGCGGTGCTCGAGGCGATCCGCTCCACCGACCACGGGGACGTCGTGATCGTCAGCCACCAGCTGCCGATCTGGGCCGTGCACCGCAGCGTGGTCGGCAAGTCGCTGGCGCACGACCCGCGCCGCCGGCGCTGCGCGCTCTCCTCCGTGACCAGCTTCGCCTTCGAGGGCGGCCGCCTGGTCGAGACCGGCTACCGCGACCCGGCGGCGTCGCTGCTCGCCGACGCCGTGGACCGGGGGGCCACCTGATGCGGGCGCGCATGAGGCTGGTCGTGCCCCTGCTGGCAGCGGCACTGCTGCTCACCGGGTGCACGGAGCCGGGACCGAACGGGCCCGACGTGCCGAACGACGGCCTGCCCCAGCAGTGGAACGACCCGACGACGGATCCGGTGACCTTCACCGGGACGACCGTCGACGGGAAGCGGTTCGACTCGAAGACGCTGCTGGGCGACGTGGTGGTCGTCAACTTCTGGTACGCGGGCTGCGTGCCGTGCCGCGCGGAGGCGCCGATCCTGAAGAAGCTGGCCGCGGAGCGCGCGTCCGACGGCGTCGAGTTCGTCGGGGTCAACACGCGGGACGACCGCTCCACGGCCGAGGTGTTCGACCAGGAGTACGAGCCCGGGTACCCGAGCGTCGTCGACCAGGAGGGCGACCTGTCCGCCCAGCTGGCCTTCGCCGGCGTCCGCGGCCCGAACACGACCCCGACGACCATCGTGCTCGACCGGAAGGGCCGCGTCGTCGCCCGGTACGGCGGCCTCGTGAACGAGTCGGTCCTGGACACCCTGATCGGCGACGCCGTGGACGGGAAGTCGGCGTGAACCCGGTCGGCGGGCAGCTGCTGCTGGGCGTGCCGGTCGCGATCGCCGCCGGGGCGCTGTCGTTCGCCTCGCCCTGCGTGCTGCCGCTCGTGCCCGGATATCTGGGCTACGTCGGCGGCGCCGACCGGGCCGAGCAGCGCGGACGCCGCCGGGTCGTGCTGGGCGCCGCGCTCTTCGTGCTGGGGTTCTCCGTCGTCTTCGTCGGCACCTCCACGGTCTTCGGCGCGCTCGGCTTCGTGCTGCTGCAGCAGCAGGACCTGGTCACCCGCATCGCCGGCGGGGTGGTCGTGCTGCTGGGCCTCGCCTTCATCGGCGCGTTCGGCCCGCTGCAGCGCCGGGTGGCGCCGGAGTGGCGGCCGCGGACCGGGCTGATCGGGGCGCCGCTGCTCGGCGTGATCTTCGCGCTCGGCTGGACGCCCTGCGTCGGCCCGACGCTCTACGCCATCCAGACGATGGCGCTCAGCTCCGGGTCGCTGGCCACGAGCGTGCTGCTGGCGGTCTGCTACTCCCTCGGCCTCGGCGTGCCCTTCGTGCTCATCGCAATCGGCTTCGGCTGGGCGACCCGGGCGGTGGCGGTCGTCCGCCGCCACATCCGCGCCGTGAACCTGGCGGGCGGCGGGCTGCTCGTGGTGCTCGGCGTCGTCATGCTCTCCGGCCTCTGGGCCTCCATCGTCAGCGCGCTGCAGATCTGGGTCGGCGGCTATGTCCCGGCCATCTGACGGGCGCGACGAGTTCGTCGTCGCCGACGAGGTCGTCGCCCCGAGGCTCGGGCCGCTGGAGTGGCTGCGCTGGGCCTGGCGTCAGCTGACCAGCATGCGCACCGCGCTGCTGCTGCTGCTGGCCCTGGCGATCGCCGCGGTGCCCGGGTCGCTGCTGCCGCAGGAGTCGGCGGACCCCAACGGCGTCATCCAGTGGCGCGCGGCGAACCCGGCCTTCGTCGGCGTCGTGGACGCGCTGCAGGGCTTCACCGTCTACACGTCGGTCTGGTTCTCGGCGATCTACCTGCTGCTCTTCGTCTCGCTGATCGGCTGCGTCGTCCCGCGTCTGCGCCACCACCTGAAGGCCGTGCGCGCCGCGCCGCCGCGCACCCCGTCACGCTTCGCCCGCCTGCCCGTCTCCTCCGCCGCCACGGTGCAGGGCTCGACCGCCGCCGACGCGGTCGACGCGGCGGAGCGCCTGCTGAAGCGCCGCCGGTACCGCACCAAGCGGTACGGCGACAGCGTCTCGGCCGAGCGCGGCTACCTGCGCGAGACCGGCAACCTGCTGTTCCACGGCGCGCTGGTCGGCGTGCTGCTCACGGTCTTCGTCGGCGGCGGCTTCACGTGGACGGGGCAGGTCGTGGTGCCGACCGGCACCAGCTTCGCGAACCTCGAGAGCCAGTACGACACCATCACCAAGGGCCGCTTCTTCTCCGACGACTCGCTGCAGAAGTACTCGCTGAAGCTGGACCGGCTCGACGTGACCTACGAGAAGCAGCTCGGGCCCGCATTCGGGCAGCCGCTGGACTACACGGCGCACGTCACCACGCGCACGGACGGCGGCGCCCCCGTCGAGCGGACGATCAAGGTGAACTCGCCCCTCGACATCGGCGGCACCAGCGTCTACCTGCTGGGCAACGGGTACGCCGCCGACCTCACGGTGCGCAACGCCGACGGCTCGGTCGCGTGGACGGGCGTGCAGCCCTTCCAGCCGCAGGACCCGCGCACCATGACCTCCCTCGGCGTGGTCAAGGCGTTCAAGACCACCGACCCGGAGAAGCAGATCGGGCTGGTCGGGTTCCTCTACCCGACCGCGGCCGAGCGCACGGACGGCACCTACGCCTCCATCTTCCCCAGCGCCGGCAGCCAGAGCCTGGTCTCCTTCTTCGCCTACGAGGGCGTCATCGACGACGGCTCCGGCCGGCCGCAGAACGTGTACGAGCTGGACACGAAGGCGCTGGGGCTGAAGCAGGTGGCGGGCCGGACGAACCCGGTGCAGATGGGGATCGGGCAGACCGCGACCCTGCCCGACGGGCTCGGGTCGGTGACGCTGAACGGCATCACCCGGTACGCCGCCTTCGACGTGCACCACGACCCCTCGCAGGGCCTGGTCGCGCTGTTCGTCGGCCTGTCCGTGCTGGGCCTGATCACCTCCCTGCTGGTGCCGCGCCGACGCCTCTGGGTGAAGGTGACCGAGCAGCAGGACGGCGACCTGCTGGTCGAGTACGCGGGGCTGGCCCGCGGCGACGACCCGGGTCTCGAGCGCGCGGTCGCCGACCTGCAGCGCGACCACCGCGACTCGCTGGAGCCGGGGCTCGCGCGGGCGGTCAGCACGTCCGTCCATCCGCGCGGAGGGGGCACGGGCGCGGCCTAGGCTGCCCGCGTGGTGAATCCGCTCGATCAGCTCTCGGAGCTGCTGCTGGTCTCGGCGATCGTCGTCTACGCGATCGCCTTCATCGCCTTCGCCTTCGACCTGGCGCGCCGGTCGGCGGAGGCCCAGGCCGTCGTCGGGTCCGGCGCCGGGCGGGACGACCTGCGGGCCGAGCAGGGCGGCGGGGTCGCCGTGCTGGTCGAGGCCCCTCCGGCCGCGCCGCCCGCGGCGAAGGGCCGCCGGTCGTCCGCCCGCGCCGGGCTCGCGCTGATGATCATCGCGCTGGTGCTGCACGCCGGGGCCGTGGTGCTGCGCGGGGTCGCGGCCGAGCGGGTGCCGTGGGCGAACATGTACGAGTTCTCCATGACCGGCACGCTGGTCATGGTCCTGGTCTTCCTCGGCGTGCTGACCCGCATCGACCTGCGGTTCCTCGGCGCCGTCATCACCGGCTTCGTGGTGCTGCTGCTCGGCATCGCGACCGTGGGCTTCCACGTCGAGGTCTCGCCGCTGCAGCCCGCGCTGCAGTCGTACTGGCTCGTGCTGCACGTGCTGGTCGCGATCCTCGGCACCGGCTTCTTCACCCTCGCGGCAGCGCTCTCCGCCGTCCAGCTGCTGCAGGCGCGGCGCGAGCGCCGGTCGCAGGACGTCCGGCCGACGCGGCTCAAGCTGCTGGCGACGGTGCCGGAGGCGGACCGCCTGGAGAACCTGGCCTACCGCATCACGGTCGTCGGCTTCATCCTGTGGACGTTCACCCTGATCGCCGGCGCCATCTGGGCCGACCACGCGTGGGGCCGCTACTGGGGCTGGGACACCAAGGAGGTGTGGACCTTCATCATCTGGGTGGTCTACGCCGGCTACCTGCACGCCCGCGCGACCCTGGGCTGGCGCGGCACCGGCTCCGCCTGGCTGAACCTGATCGGCTACGGCAGCGTGCTGTTCAACTTCGGCGTGGTCAACGTGTTCTTCAAGGGCCTGCACACCTACAGCGGGCTGCCCACCAGCTGACCCCGGGCCGCGGCGGCCTCCTCGGTCGCCGGCTCAGGCGGGCAGCAGGGCGTGGCAGCGGCGGATCCGGTCGCGCCACCAGGCGGTGCGCTCGGCGTCGGCGGCGTGCCGGTCGAGCAGCCGGCCGGACGGCACGACGCGGCGCACGTCGATCGCACCGTCGCCTGGCAGCAGCGGGTCGTCCGTGACGTCCGCGGCGAGCAGGGCGCCGGTGCCCAGCCCGCAGTCGTGCGGCAGTTCCGGCAGGGCCGCGGCCAGGTGCGCTCCCATCGCCAGGCCCACGGAGGTGTCGAGCGCGGACGAGACCACTGCAGGCGTGCCGGAGTCGGCGGCCAGCCGCAGCGCCGCCGCGATGCCGCCGAGCGGCGCGGCCTTCAGCACCACGACGTCCACGCGGGATGCGGCGGCGAGCGGGTCGTCGGAGCGGCGGACGGACTCGTCGCCCGCGATCGGCACCGCGAGGTCGCGGATGCGGTCGCGCAGCTCGAGCAGCTCGTCGAGGGAGGCGCAGGGCTGCTCGGCGTACTCCAGGTCGAACGGGGCCAGCGCCCGCAGGGCGTGCTCGGCCTCGTCCACGTTCCACGCGGCGTTCGCGTCGATGCGCACGCGGCCCTCCGCGCCCAGGACGTCGCGCACCGCGGCGACGCGGGCGACGTCGTCGGCGAGCACCGAGCCGGCCTCCGCGACCTTCACCTTGGCGGTCCGGCAGCCGGGGAAGCGGGCGAGCACGCCCGGCACCCGGGCGGCGTCCACCGCGGGGACGGTCGCGTTCACCGGCACCCGGTCCCGCCTCGCCGCCGGCGGCGACGACCAGCCGTACTCGATCGCGGCGGCCAGCCAGCGCGCGGCCTCCCGGTCGTCGTACTCGGGGAAGGGGGCGAACTCCGTCCACCCCTCCGGTCCCTCGAGCAGCGCCGCCTCGCGCACGGTGATGCCGCGGAACCGGGTCACCATGGGCAGCGCGACCACGCGCAGGGTCTGCAGCAGGTCCGCGGAGTCGGGCACGGCGCCATCCTGCCCCCGCCGGCCGGGGACGCCGCCGAGGGCCGGGTCGACGCTGTCCCTGCGCACTGCCACCATGGGGCCGTGATGCAGCCGCCGGTCGAGCACGTCGGAGCCCGCTCCCGGGCGTCGTCGGGCCAGGCGGCCTGGTTCGTCGCCGTGTGCGCGGCGTCCGCAGGGCTCGTGTCCGGCGTGCTGATGATCGTCGGCCTGCTGATCGGGCGGGCCGCGGAGGGCGCGAGCGGGCTGCTGCAG
>JAKONM010000025.1 GCA_022701925.1 Microbacteriaceae bacterium | reverse complement strand
AGCCGGGCGATGCGGGTGCGCGACGCGCTGGCGATGGCCAGCGGCCACCACGCCGAGATGGTGCAGGCGGCCTTCGTCACCGACCCGGTCGAGCCGGTGCGGGGGTTCCTGCTGCACGAGCCGGAGTCCGAGCCCGGCACCGTCTTCGCCTACAACCAGCCCGCGAACTACACGGTCGCCGCGATCCTGCAGCGCGCGGCGGGCACCGACCTGGTCTCGTACCTGCGGCCGCGCCTGCTCGACCCGCTGGGCATCGGGCCGCTGTCGTGGCAGCAGTACCCGGAGGGTCGCGCGCTGGGCTTCTCCGGCCTGCACGCCACGACGGAGGCGGCGGCGAAGCTGGGCCTGCTGCACCTGCAGGACGGCGTGTGGGAGGGCGAGCAGCTGCTGCCGGCCGGCTGGGCGGCCGAGGTGCGCACGAAGCGCATCGACACGGACGGCGAGGGCAACGCGGACTGGGCGCAGGGCTACGGGTTCCAGGTGTGGATGGCGCGGCACGGCTACCGCGGCGACGGCGCCTTCGGGCAGTTCTGCGTGATCCTGCCCGAGCAGGACGCGGTGCTGGTCACCACGATGGCCACCGAGGACATGCAGCAGGTGCTCGACGCCGCCTGGCAGCACGTGCTGCCCGCGCTCGAGGGCCCCGGCGACGCCGCGGCCGATGCCGCGCTGCGCGAGCGGCTGGGGGCCCTGGCGCTGCGGCCGTCCGTCGGCGAGGCGGAGGCGCCGGTCGCGACGCCGTCGGAGTGGCGGGGCGACGCCCTGACGGCCCGGCTGCAGGAGGACGGCGGCGTGCTGCTGTCGGACGGCGTGTTCCGACTGACGCTGCCGGTCGGCCGCGACGGCTGGACGACGGTGGAGGCCGACGGCCCGACGACCGCGCCCGTGGCCGTGTCGGGCGGCTGGCGCGGCGAGGTGCTGCACCTGGACCTCGCGTTCCTGGAGAGCCCGCACCGCCTCGACCTGCAGCTGCGGCCGGACGGCGGCCTCACCGCCTCCTGGCGCACCGAGCCGCTCACCCTGGCCGGCGTGGTGCCGGTGCTGGCGCACCGGGCGCCCCTGCCGCTCGGCTGAGGCCGCGGGCCGCCCCTCCCCGAGCCCGAGGGCAGGAACGAGGACGGACGGCAGGAACGAGGAGACGTCTCCTTCCTGCCGGCCGCAGCGGTTCCTGCTGACGGGCTCGGTGCGGGGGAGACGCGGCGGCGCCGAGCGGCTGCGGGCTCCCGGGGCGGCGGAGGGCCGTCGGTAGGGTGACGACGTGGCTGCCGCTGAGACCGGGTCCGTCGTCGTGCTCGGAGGCGGGTCCCTGGGCTCCGCGATCCTCGCGGGCCTCTCCGCCGCGGGGGTGACCGGGCTGCGGGCCACGACGCGCACCGATGCCTCCGCCGCCCGCTACGAGGGCACGGGCGTCTCGGCCGTGTCGCTGGAGGCCGACCCGGCCGCCAACCGCGCCGCCCTGGCCGGTGCCGACGTCGTGATCGCGGGCGTGAAGCCGGTCGGCATGGCCGACCTGCTGCGGGAGGTCGGCGACGCGCTCGAGCCGGGCGCGGTCGTGGTGAGCCTGGCCGTCGGCACGCCGATCGCGCCGCTGGAGGCCGCGCTGCCGGCGGGGGCCGCGCTCGTGCGCGCCATGCCGAACACGCCCGTGCGCGTGAACCGCGGCGTCACCGGGCTGGCGCGCGGCACGGCCGTCGGCGACGAGGCGTTCGCCCGCGTGCAGGCGGTGTTCGGGCTGCTGGGCGAGGTCGTGGTGCTCGACGACGAGCGCATCGACCGCATCGCCGCCGTCGCCGGCTCCGGGCCCGCCTACGTCTACCTGCTGCTGGAGCGCTTCGCCGACGCCGCGGTCGGTCTGGGGTTCGCGCGCGACGACGCCGAGCGCGTCGTCGCGCAGACCTTCGCCGGCGCGCTCGCGCTGCTGGAGACCACGGGCGAGTCGCCGGCGGCGCTGCGGCGCGGCGTCACCAGCCCGAACGGCACCACGGCCGCCGCGGTCGCCGTCTTCGAGCAGCGCGACCTGGGCGGCCTGATCGCCGACGCCCTCGACGGCGCGATGGCCCGGGCCGCGGAACTCGCCGCGCGCTAGCCGCACCGCCCGCCGCTCGAGGTCAGGCGCCGAGCGGCGGGTGCAGCAGCAGCTCGACCCGCTCGTCCAGGTAGGCGCCGAGCGGCCGGGCCGCGTCGTCGCCCGCCGACACGCTCCAGCGCACGCGCACCCCGCCGTCGGCCAGCAGCAGCGGCCCGGGCGTCGTGCGCAGCGCGTCCGGGGTCAGCAGGATGCGCGGAGCGTCGTAGTCGATCGTCTCGCCCTCGCGGAACGGACCGCGGTGCGCGGCGGCCCGCACCTCCCGCCGCGCCTCGATCGACACGGCGGCGTAGCGCACGTGGCCCGGGGGCACGGCGCGGGTGATGCCGCCGGTCGCCCGCACGCCGCCGTCCGGCTCGACCAGCAGCACGCCGAGGCGCCAGACCCGCCCGATCGGCTTCATGCGGGGCTTCAGCGTGATGCCGAGCCGCTTCCGCGCCGGCTCGAAGACGGCCAGGGCCTCGTCGGGCGCACCGGCGGCGCGCAGGCGCTGCGCGGCCGCACCCAGCAGGGTCCGGGCGGCGTCCAGCGCCTCGTCGTCCGTCACGCAGGCAGCGTACGGGCGGGGTGTGACCCGCACTGGGGGCGGGATCCGGCCGAACCGCTCTTCGGTCCCGTATCGAACCATTCGTCGACCCGGCACGATGACGGGTGCACACCCTGCGGCCGACGGGTCGCAGGCCGGGACGACACGACGGAGCCATCACGATGCGACGCTTCAAGCACCGCGGGGTCGAGCTGGACGAGATCCGCATGGCCGCGGTCGGTGTCGCGTTCGAGCAGGGTCTGCACGCCGTGACGTTCGAGACCATCGCCGAGCGCCTCCAGGTGCCGCTGCGCTCCGTGCTGGCGGACCGCCCCGACCGCGCGACCGTGGTCGCCGACGCCTTCAGCCGCATCGTCTCCGCCGAGCTGGCCGAGGTGAAGCGGGTCGTGCTGGCCCACCCCTCCCCGGTGAAGCAGATGACCGCGCTGCTCGAGACGCTGGCCGAGCCGAGCCGCGCGGAGGTCGACGCGGTGTGGGTGGAGTCGTGGAGCCTGGGCCGCCGCAACCCCGCGCTCGGCGCCGCGGTGCGCGAGGAGGAGGGCGCCTGGCACGTCTTCGTCGCCTCCGTGATCCGCCGCGGCGTGCGCAGCGGCGACTTCCTGGCCGTGGACCCCGACGAGGTCGCCGCGCAGCTGCTGGCGATGATCGACGGCGTGAACGCCTACGCCCTGGTCGGCTACCGCAGCGACCTCGACCGCCTGCGGCTGCTGACGACCATCGCGCGCGCCGAGCTCGGCGTGTCCTTCGACGGGTCCGTCGCCCCCGCCGTGCGCTGACCCCGCCGCCGCCCGGCAGGATCGGGTGCGTGCTCGACCGCTTCTTCTCCCTGCTGGCGGACCTGCGCGACCGCACGCCCGACGACGCCGAGTTCCTGTACGACGACTCGACGCCGGACGGCGCGATGCGGCTGGCGAACCTGCGGCGCTACCTGTCGCTGGCGCAGGGCGCCGACACCGCGCTGGTCGGCGAGGCCCCGGGGTACCGGGGGGCGACCATCACGGGCGTGCCCTTCATGAGCGTGCGCGAGCTGACGGCCCGGCCCGGGCTGCTGACCGGCGACGCCGAGGGCGACGGGTACGCGGTGCCGCCCGGAGCGACCGCCGCGTGGGAGCTGTCGGCCTCCGTCGTGCAGAAGGCCCTGCGCGCGTGGCCGGGGCCGCCGCCCGTGAACTGGCCCGTCTACCCGAACCACCCGTTCCGCGCGGGCGACCGGACGACGAACCGCCCTCCGCGGGTGCCGGAGGTGCGGGCCGGCGCCCCGATCGCGCTGGAGCTGCTGCGGGCGATGGGCATCCGGCGCGTCGTCGCGGTGGGGCGCAAGGCCGAGGGCGCGTTGGCGCTGGCCGGCGTCGAGGCCGTGGCGGTGCGGCACCCCGCGCAGGGCGGCGCGGGGATCTTCGCGACGCAGATGGCGGCGCTGGGCGCCGAGCGGTGAGCCCGCCGACGACGGGGGAGCAGCGCGCGGCCGCGCTGGACGCGGCGCTGGCGGTGCTCGCCTGCCCGCTGTGCGGGGAGGCGCTCCGGCGCGACGGCGCGAGCCTGGTCTGCGTGCGGGAGCACCGGCACGACGTGGCGCGCCAGGGGTACGCCTCCCTGGCCGCCGGGACGCGGATGCACGGCGACACCGCGCCGATGGTGGCGGCCCGCGCCGCGTTCCTGGCGGCGGGCCGGTTCGCCGCCGTCGAGGCGGCGGTCGTGGCGCTGGCGCCGCAGCAGGGCTGGTGCGTCGACCTGGCGGGAGGACCCGGCCACTACCTGGCGGCGGTGCTGCGGCAGCGGCCGGGCCTGCAGGGCGTCTGCCTGGACCTGGCGCCCGCGGCGGCCCGCGCGGCGGCGGGGGCGCATCCGCGGATGGCGGCCGCCACCGCCGACGTGTGGCGTCGCCTGCCCCTGCGCGACGGGGCGGCGGACCACCTGCTCGAGGTCTTCGGGCCGCGCAACGGCGCCGAGTTCGCCCGGGTGCTGGCACCGGAGGGCGCGCTCACCGTCGTGACGCCGCTGCCCGAGCACCTGGCCGAGCTGCGGGAGCCGTTCGGCACGCTGGGCATCGCGGCCGACAAGTCCCGGCGGACCGACGACGCGCTGGTGCCGCTGCGCCGCACGGCCGAGATCGAGGCGGTGGACCGGGTGGTGCTGCCGCCGGAGGACGCCGCGCGGGCGGTGCTGATGGGCCCGAACGGCCATCACCTCGACGCGCAGGCGGTGGCCGCGCGGGCGGGCGAGATCGGGCCGGTCGAGGTGACGGTCGCGGTGCGGGTCGCGACGCACCGCCGCTGACCCGCGGCGACCCCGCCGGCCCGCCTCGGTCTCCTGCTACTTGGCCTGCTCGACCGCGATCACGTTCTTCGCGGGGTCGGTGAGCCAGGCGACGAAGGCCTCGCCCTGGTCGGCGACCCCGTCGACCGTCTTCACGTCGTCGGTGTCGTAGTCCTCGAAGGAGGCGCCGCGGGCGCGCAGCGCGTCGACCTCGGCGCGGACGTCCGGCACGATCCACGTCAGCTGGGTCTGGCTGTCCTTCGTGCCCTCCGTCGAGGCGCTGAGCCGCAGCCGCGGCTCCCCGCCCCAGGCGTAGGTCACGGTGGAGTCGCTGGCCTGCTGCACGGTGAGGCCGAGCACGCCCTCGTAGAAGCGGCGCGAGGCGTCGAGGTCGGTGGCGAGCAGGATGGGGATGACGGGCTCGACGGTGAGCATGGGTTCCTCTCCGCGCCGGCCGCGTGCCGACGTCGGCGCGATGGTCGCGTCGCCGCCTGGGTGCCGATCGCGCTCTCGCTGGACACCAGCAGGACATCAGCCGGGAGTGCCTATCGTCTCGGTCCATGAGTCGATCGACGGGCGCGCCCGCTCCCCAGGAGGCCAGGGGCTCCGTGCCGCTGCGCGACTACGCCGCGATCGGCGACGGCCGCACCGTCGCCCTGATCGCCCGCGACGGGCAGGTCGACTGGTTCCCGGTGCCGGCGCTCGACTCCCCGCCGATGTTCGCGGCGCTGCTCGACGCCGAGCGCGGTGGCCGCTTCGTGCTGCGGCCGGAGGGGGAGTTCCGCACCGAGCGGTCCTACGTGGACCACACGAACGTCCTGCGCACCCGCTTCACCACCGACGGCGGCGTGGTGGACGTGACCGACGCGCTGGTGACCGGCGTCGCGGGCCGGCTGCCGTGGACGCAGCTGGTGCGCCGCATCGAGGGCGTCAGCGGCCGGGTCGCGATGCGCTGGCTGGTCGAGCCCGGCGACCTGCTGGGCGACCACCGGGTCAGGCGCTTCGACACCGGCTCCGTGCCGCTGCTGCGGGCCGAGCACACCAACATCACCCTCGTCGAGCGCGACGCGGGCCGTGAGGACCCGGTGCACCCGGGCAACGGCCCCGCCGACGACTGGTCGGCCGACTTCCGCGGCGCCTTCACGACCGCGGAGGGCTCGCGCCACCTGCTGTGCCTCACCGGCACGCACGACGAGCCGGTGCGGGTGCCGGACCCGGACCTCGCCGACCGCGCGCTCGACCGCACCGTGGAGGCCTGGCAGCAGTGGTCGCGCGACTTCCGCTGGGACGGCCCGTGGGAGGAGCAGGTGCACCGCAGCGCGCTGGCGCTCAAGCTGC
>JAKONM010000023.1 GCA_022701925.1 Microbacteriaceae bacterium | reverse complement strand
GGCCGGGCGGGCCGCGCGGGCTACGACGTGGAGGGCCGGGTCGTCGTGCAGGCGCCCGAGCACGAGAGCGAGAACCGCAAGGCCCTGAAGAAGATGGGCGACGACCCGAAGAAGCGCCGCAAGTGGGTGTCGAAGAAGGCACCGGCCGGCTTCGTGTCGTGGGGCGAGGCCAGCTTCGAGAAGCTGGTGGCTGCGCAGCCGGAGACCCTGACCTCCTCCATGCAGATCACCAGCGCGATGCTGCTGAACGTGATCGCGCGCGGCGGCGACGCCTACGCGAACGCGCACGCGCTGGTCTTCGACAACCACGAGCCGTGGCGGCGGCAGCTGCAGCTGGCGCGCCGCGCGCTGGGGATCTACCGCACGCTGCGCGCGGCCGGGGTCGTGGAGCAGACGACGACGCCGGAGGGCGGGGTCCGCATCCGCCTGACCGTCGACCTGCAGCCGGACTTCGCGCTGAACCAGCCGCTCTCCCCCTTCGCGCTGGCCGCGTTCGAGCTGCTGGACCCCGAGTCGCCGACCTTCGCGCTCGACGTGGTCTCGGTGCTCGAGTCGACGCTGGACGACCCGCGGCCGATCCTGTCGCAGCAGCAGTTCATCGCCCGCGGCGAGGCCGTGGCGGCGATGAAGGCGGAGGGGATCGAGTACGACGAGCGCATGGAGCGCCTGGAGCACGTCACCCACCCGCAGCCGCTGAAGGAGCTGCTGGACGCGGCCTACGAGGCGTACGCGGCCGAGCAGCCCTGGGTGCGCGACTTCGCGATCTCGCCGAAGTCGGTCGTGCGCGACATGGTCGAGCGCGCGATGACCTTCGGCGAGTACTGCGCGCTCTACAAGCTGTCGCGGTCGGAGGGGCTGGTGCTGCGCTACCTGTCCGACGCCTTCCGGGCGGCGCGGCAGACGATCCCGGACGAGCTGAAGGACGAGGCGCTGCAGGACCTGATCGAGTGGCTGGGCGAGACCGTCCGCCAGGTCGACTCGTCGCTGGTCGACGAGTGGGAGCGGCTGACCGCGCCCGTGCCCGTGGAGGGCGAGGCCGCGATCGTGCCCCCGGCGCCGCGCCGCCTCACGTCGAACGTGCGGGCCTTCCGCGTGATGGTGCGCAACGAGCTGTTCCGCCGCGTGCAGCTGGCGGCGCGGGAGGACTGGCCCGCGCTCGGCGACCTGGACGCCTCCGCCGGGTTCGACGCGGAGGGCTGGGCGGTCGCGATGGACCCGTACTGGGCCGAGCACGACCGGCTGCTGACCGGGGCGGACGCCCGCGGTCCCGCCATGCTGCTGGTCGCGGAGGCGCCGGGCGAGTGGCGCGTGCGGCAGATCTTCGACGACCCGGCCGGCGACCACGACTTCGGCATCAGCGCGACCGTCGACCTGGCGGCCTCGGACGAGGCCGGCGCGGCGGTGGTGCGGGTGACCTCGGTGGGGCAGGTCGAGCGGGCCGACTGACGGACCGCGTCAGCCGGCCAGGCCGTGGTCGTACGCCCAGATCACGGCGTGCACGCGGTCGCGCAGGTGCAGCTTCGCCAGCACACGGCCGACGTGCGTCTTCACGGTCGACTCCGACAGGTGCAGACGGGCGGCGATCTCCGGGTTCGACAGGCCCGCGCCGATCGCGACCAGCACCTCGCGCTCGCGGTCGGTCAGGCCGTCGTGCTCCTGCACGGCCGGTCGGGCGGTCAGCGCCCCGCGGGTCAGCTCGATCATGCGCCGGGTGATCCGCGGCGACACGATCGCGTCGCCGGACGCGACGGCGCGCACCGCCCGCACCAGCTCGTCGGCGGGCACGTCCTTCAGCAGGAAGCCGCTCGCTCCCGCGGCGAGGCCGCCGAACGCGTACTCGTCCAGGTCGAACGTGGTCAGCAGCAGCACGCGCACCTGCGGGTGCTCCGCGGTGATGCGCCGCGTCGCGTCGATGCCGTCGAGCACCGGCATCCGCACGTCCATCAGCACCACCTGCGGCCGCACCGCCCGCACGCGCTCCAGGGCCGCGGCGCCGTCGGCCGCCTCCCCCGCCACCCGCAGGCCCGGCGCGCTGCCCAGCACCATCGCGAGCCCCGCGCGCACCAGCTCCTGGTCGTCCACCAGCAGCAGCCCGACGTCGTCGCTCATCCCTCGTCCTCCCCGGTCGTGCCCGCGTCGAACCGCAGCAGCAGACGCCAGCCGCGGCCGTCCAGGTCCGCCCGCGGGCCCGCCTCCACCGAGCCGCCGTACAGCGCGGCGCGCTCGCGCAGGCCGACCAGGCCGCGGCCCGAGCCGACGGAGGCCGCCTCGCCGGCCGCGCCGTCGTCGGCGACCTCCACCTCGACCGGTCGGGCCAGGTGGACGCGCACCAGCACCCGGCCGGGCAGGCGCGCGTAGCGCAGGGCGTTCGTCAGCCCCTCCTGCACCGTGCGGAACACGACCAGCTGCGCGGCGGCGTCGAGCGGCTCGTCGCCGCTCCGCTGCACCGCGACCGGCAGCCCCGCGGTCCGGTAGGTGTCGACGAGCGCGTCGAGGTCGGCCAGGCCGGGCTGCGGCGCCAGCTCGGCCGGCCGGCCGGCGTCGTCCCCCAGCACCCCGAGCAGGCGGCGCATGTCGCGCAGGGAGTCGCGGCCCACGTGACCCACCTGCCGCACCGCCTCCCGCGAGCGCGCCGGGTCCGACTCGGCGACCGCCTCGGCGCCGTCGCTGAGCCGCACGATCACGCTGAGCCCGTGCGCCACCACGTCGTGCAGCTCGCGCGCGATGCGGCTGCGCTCGGCGGCGACCTCCAGGCGGGCGCGCTGGTCGCGCTCCTCCGCCAGCTGCGCGGCCCGCTCGATGAGGGCGGCGGTGTAGCGGCGGCGGTCGCCGACGCCCGAGCCGATCATCAGCGCGACCGCGGCGGCACTGATCGCGAAGAAGGGCGTGCGGGTCAGCGCCGACCCGGCGATGTACGTGACGGCCAGCACCGCCACCGTGGCGACGCCCGCGCCGACGGCCGCCGCACGGGTCGAGCGGTGCACCGCCAGCGCGTAGACGCAGACGGCGAGCGGCGCCGCCAGCGGGCCCTGGTCGGCGGCCGTCATGATCAGCGCAGCCGCCGTGACCACGGCCAGCGCCACGAACCCGTGCCGGCGACGCAGCAGCGTCGCCGCCGCGGTGAGGACGTTCGCGATCAGCCAGGGGCCGCCGAGCACCTCCCAGAGCGGGCCGGTCAGGCCGACCTCGTCGGTCTGCACCCAGCCGAGCAGCAGCACGACGACGAGGACGACGACGTCCACGGCCACCGGGTGCGCGTCCATCGCCCGGCGCAGCACGCCGGGCGGGCGGGGCAGCCGCAGCCGGTCCCCGCCCGCCCCGCCGAGCGCGGCGGTCAGACGTCCCTCCGTACGAGCGCTGCCCCAGCGGCAGCCGCCGGCAGCACGAGCCACGCGGCAGTCACCGCGAGGTCGCGGGCCAGGGCGGGGACCGGCTGCGGCTGCCCCGCCCGCCCGGCGTGCTGCGCCGGGCGATGGACGCGCACCCGGTGGCCGTGGACGTCGT
>JAKONM010000011.1 GCA_022701925.1 Microbacteriaceae bacterium | reverse complement strand
CACCGGGCGCCGCGAACGACGCCACCCTGACCCGCTACACCGCCCAGCGCGCCGCCTTCGTCGAGAGCGACCCGGTGCTCGAGGCCGTGGTCGACGCCGTCGGCGGCCTCACCGCGCAGCAGCTGCGCGGCATCGTGGCGGTCTCGACCTCCGCCGGCTCCAACACCCTCGACATCGACGTCGCCGCGGCGACCCCCGAGCGCTCCGAGCTCATCGCGGGAGCGGTCGTGGACGCCTACCGGGCCCAGACCACCGCGCAGGTCGACGCGCTGACCGACGCGGCGCTCAGCGCGGTCGAGGCGAGCGCCGACGAGCAGCGCGAGCAGCTCCAGCTGGTCCCGACCGGCCCGGCCGCGTCCGCCGCGGCCACCACCCTCGCCGGGCTGGCCCAGCAGGCCAACGAGCTCCGCACCGACCGGGCCGTGTTCGGCGACGGCGTCGAGTTCGCCCGCACCGCCGTGGTGCCGGCCCCCGGCCCGCCCCTGCGCGAGGCGGCGCTGGGCCTCGTCGTCGGCCTCGGCCTGGCGACGGCGGTCGCGTGGCTGCGCGCCGACCGCGACCCGCGCGTCGAGGACGAGGACGGCGCCGCGCTCGCCAGCGGCGTCGCCCCCCTCGGCGCGGTCAGCGGCGACGGGCCCCTGCGCACGATGCGCGGCCTGCCCGACCGCGCGCACGCCCCGCTCGCCTCCGCCCTGGTCGTCACCGCCGCCGACGGCGTGCTGCTCGTCACCAGCGCCCGCCGCGGTGAGGGCCGCACCACGACGGCCGCGAACCTCAGCGCGGCCGCCGCCCGCGAGGGCCGCCGTGTGCTCCTGGTGGACGCGGACCTCTCGAACGCCTCCCTCAGCCAGGTGCTCGGCGCCCGCGCCCCGGGTCACGCCGAGGTGCGCCGGCTCCTCTACGGCGACGCGGAGCAGTGGGCCGACGTCGCGCCGGTGCTGCGCTACGTCGACCCGGGGCACTTCGTCCACGTGGTGGTCGCCGGCGCCGCCGGCACCGACGGCGCCCCGACCGACCTCAGCCGGCTCGGGGCCCTCGTCCAGGGGGCGCGTGAGGAGTTCGACCTCGTCGTCGTCGACGCGGAGCCGCTCCTGGTCGGCGGCGTGCCCGCCGTGCTCGCCCGCCTCAGCGACGCCGCGGTGCTCGTGGTGCGCAAGGGCACCCCCCAGGCGGCGGTGCGGCGCACCGCCCAGCTCCTGGACCTCTACGGGACCCCCGTGCGCGCCCTCCTGCTCACCGGGGCGCCGTCGCGCCGCCGGTGGCGCACGTCCCGGGCCCGCCACCCGCTCGTCCTGCCGCGCCGTCCGCTCTCGCGGCTGCTCCGGCGCCGGGCCTGAGCGCCGGAGCAGCCCCTCAGACGAGCGGGCGCCCGCCGGGCGGCGCCGGAGCAGCACCGCGTCCCAGCAGGGCCAGCACCTCGGCCGCGATGCGCTCGCGGTAGGTCCGCGGCGAGAAGCGGTCCTCCGCCGCGGCGCGAGCGCGGTCGGCCCTGTCGAGCGCGGCGGGCCAGTCGGCGGCGCAGGCGAGCACCGCGTCGGCGAGGGCCTCCGCGTCGCCCGGGGTCACCAGCGCGCCGTCCACACCGTCGCGCACCACCTCGCGCAGCCCCTGGGCCGCAGCCGCGACCAGGGGGCGCCCGGCCAGCATCGCCTCGACGGCGGTGTTGCCGAAGGGCTCCACGCGGGAGGGCACCAGCACCACGTCGGCCGCCTGCATCGCCGGCCAGGGCGACGGCGCCAGCCCGCGCAGCGCCACGCGGTCGGCGAGCCCCAGCTCCGCGACCCGGTCGCGCAGCTGCTGCTCGAACCACTCGTACCCGGGGAAGACGTCACCGGTCAGGTCGAGGCGGACGTCCAGGCCGCGGTCGCGCAGCGCGGCGACGGCCTCCACCGCCACGTCGCTGCCCTTGCGGGGAGACAGGCGCCCCACCAGCGCCAGCCGCAGCGGCCCCACGACCTCCGCGCGCGCCGGGACGCGGTGCTCGGGGCCGGGCACGCCGTTGTGCAGCACCACCGCGCGCGCCACCGAGCGGGCCAGCGACCGCCGCAGCACCTCCAGGCTGGCGGCGCTGTTGGCCACCACGCGGTCGGCCAGCAGCAGCGGCGCGGCGAGAGCAGCCCGCACCGGGCGGGCGACCGCGTCCTCCGCCTCGTGGACGTGCACGACCACCGGCACGCCGGCCAGGCGGCCGGCGACCACCCACAGCGGGGCGGTCAGCGTGCTGACGTACAGGACGTCGGCGCCCGTGGAGCGCAGCAGGCGCACCAGGCGGGGCAGCGCCGACGCGGACGCCGCGGCCAGGGACACGACCCCGCGCGGGGTCATCAGCGACTTGCGCAGCACCGGCGCCGTCACCTCGACCACCTCGGCGCCGGCGTCGCGGGCGGAGCCCGCGAGGGGGCCGAGCGGCAGGGCCACCACCGTTCGCACCCCCTCGGCCACCAGACCCCGGACGGTCTCCAGGCACTGCCGGTCCGAGCCGTACAGCTCGGCCGACGGGTGGGCCACGACGACGACGGGAGCCGCTCCCGCGGTCCGCGCCGCCATCAGCCGTGCGCGGTGATGAGATCGCGCAGGAGGGTGCTCGAGGTCGTCTCGGTGTACGGGAAGTACACGACCCGGGCCGCCACCGCCGCCATGCTGGCCTCGAGCTGGTCGCCCTTGGGCGTGCCCCGCCAGTCGTCGCCCTTGAACAGGACGTCGAAGTGCAGCCGCTGCCACATCGGCATCTTGTCGCTGCCGCAGTCGTCGGCGACGACCCTGTCGACGATGCCGATGCTCGCCAGGATCTCCATGCGCTCGGTCAGCGGCACCACGGGCCGCCTGCCCTTGGTCCGCTCCACGACGTCGTCGGTGACGGCGCCCACGACGAGCACGTCGCAGTCCTCGCGGGCGCGCCGCAGGATGTTCAGGTGCCCGATGTGGAACATGTCGAAGACGCCGGGCACGTAGCCGGTGACGGTCATGCGGGAGCTCCTGGGGTCGTCGCGGGGGCGGGCTCGCGGGTGGCGCCGAGGGCGCCGACCTGGCGGAACCAGGCCACCATCGAGGCGGCGGTGATCGCCGCGAAGGCGAGGGCGAGGATGCCGTAGGCCCAGGTGAACACCAACGGCCAGCCGAGCAGGACGAACACCGCGCACAGCACGCCGTAGTCGACCGGCGCGGACGCCAGCGAGCGCAGCGCCGAGTGCTGCCGCGCCTCGCCCGCGGCGACGGTCGCCTGCGCGTCGCGGGTGCCGGCCAGCCGGCGCAGGTGGTCGTTGAGGATGATGGTGAAGAACCAGGTGCTCGCCACGGCCGAGAACACCAGGGGCACCAGCAGCCACGCCTCGGCGACGCCCTCGAAGGTGCGGTAGGCGCCCACCGCCACGGCCAGGTGCAGGCTCGCGGTCTTGGCGGCGTCGACCACGTGGTCCAGCCACTCGCCCGCGAGCGAACCGCCGCCGCGCAGCCGCGCCAGCTGCCCGTCGGCCGCGTCGAGCGCGTAGCCCAGCACGAGCAGCGCCGCGACCAGCAGGCCCTTCCACCACGCGCCCGGCAGCACCGCCACGGCGGCGACGGCGGCGCCCGTGGCCACCGCCGAGCTGGCCGTGACCTGGTTCGGCGTCATCCGCAGCACGTGCGCCAGCGCCGCCAGGCGGCGTCCCAGGGGCCGGTTGACGAAGCGCGAGTAGACCGGCGCGCCCTGGGCCGACTTCTGCGCCGCCTGCAGGCGGCGCAGCGAGTCGCGGTAGGTCGGGCGAGCGGGGGGCGACTGCGGGGCCTGCGCCGGGGGCCGCGGTGCGGCGACGTGGGGGGAAGTCACCGGGCGACGCTGGCACGCAGGGTGGCAGGTCGTCCGCGGTCGCGCTCATGATCCACCCGTCAGGCGGGGCGGGTCACACGAACGGGTGAACGCTCGTCCGCTGCGTCACCGACCCGTCGCGCTGTCGGTGGTCGCCGTGATCATCGCCCCGTGGACGACGCCCGAATACCAGCCCTCCGCCCCGCCCGACCCGGCCGCGTGCCGCCCGGGACCAGGGAGGCAGCCGCGGCGATGCGCCGCGCAGGGATGACGAAGGCCGCCATCGCCGCCGAGCTGGGCATCCACCCCAAGACCCTGCAGGGGTGGTTCCGCCAGGACGGCGTGGCGGCGCCTCCTCCTCAGCGGTCACCTGAGGTGCTCGCTCGCGAAGCGGCCCGCGCCGCGCGCCGCGCGCAGCGCACGGGCCGTCCCTTCCCAGGCAGCAGGGGGCACGCACCCGAGCTGCGCGAGCAGGCCGCGGCGATGCGGCGCGATGGCGTCGGTCGGGCGGAGATCGCCCGACGGCTGGAGATCGGCGCGTCGACGGTCGCCCGGTGGTTCCGGCAGGGCGGCGTTCCGGGAAACCACATCGGGCGCGCCGCCGCCGCTGAGGGGGTCCGGCGCACGGTGGCCGAGCGCTGGGCCCACCAGGACGCCGAGCAGGTGCGGTGGGGCGAGGCGGTCGGGCAGCTGACAGACCGTGAAGTGCTGCTGGTCGGCGCTGCCCTGTACTGGGCCGAAGGCGCCAAGGCCAAGCCCTGGCGTCGGTCCCAGAAGGTCGTGTTCATCAACAGCGACGTCACCATGATCCAGGTGTTCCTCCGCTACCTGGCGCTGGTCGGGGTCTCGCGGGCCGACATCACGTGCTGGGTCTCCATCCACGAGTCCGCTGACGTCGCAGCGGCCACGGCCGCATGGCGCCGGGACGTGGGGGAGGACCTCGCCTTCAACGCCCCTCAGCTCAAGCGGCACAACGCCTCGCCGCACCGCCACAACACCGGGGTGGACTACCGGGGCTGCCTCGCGATCTACGTGCGTCGCGGCGCTGCTCTGTACCGGAGGCTGGCGGGCACGTGGCAGGGTGTGGCGGAGCAGTGCCGCACTGCGCGGTCGCCCGTCGTCTAGTGGCCTAGGACGCTGCCCTTTGGAGGCAGTCACGAAGGTTCGAGTCCTTCCGGGCGAGCTGTGTCGTCGGCGTCCGTCGAGCCTCCGGGGGGAGACAGGGGCGGCCCGAGGGTGGGCTGCGCCCCGGTAGTGTCCTGGGCGACCCCACCCCCGTGAGCAGGGAGCGCGTGCGCGTGAGCTCGACCCGCCCGGCAGCCGTCGTCGTCCTCGCCGCGGGGGAGGGCAC
>JAKONM010000009.1 GCA_022701925.1 Microbacteriaceae bacterium | reverse complement strand
AGCCGGGGATCGGATCAGCCGCTCGACGCGACGCCGCACCGCCTCTTCCGGCGGCTGCGGCTGGCGGTCGTCGACGCGGAGCGTGAGCACCTGCTCGAGCTGCGCCGGCAGGGCACGTACTCGCCGCGCATCGAGGACCAGGCGCAGGCGCTGCTGGACCTCGAGGAGACGCGGCTGCGGCCGCTGCCCACCGCGGAGTAGGGCTCAGCGTCCGGGCGGGCCGACCACCAGCAGCACCGCGAACACGGCGACCACGGCGACGACCGCCACGACCAGCAGGGTGCGTGGACGCCGCACCAGCGCACGGACCAGGCCGTCGAGCGGCGTGCGGTCGCGGCCGTCGGGATCGCGCCGCCAGTCCCCGACCAGCAGGCCGCGCCGCCCGAGCACCCGCTTCAGCGGAACGGTCGCGAACGGCACCACCGCGGCCAGCACCGCGAGCACGACGACGCCCGCGCGCCAGCGACGGTCGACGCCCACCAGCAGCGCGGCGGCGCCGTAGGCCAGGAAGACGAAGCCGTGGAGGGCGCCGCCGATCGTCACGGCGATCGCCAGGTCGGGCTGCAGGGCGCGCAGCAGGATCCCGCCCAGCAGCAGGGTCCACGTGACCGCCTCCGCGAGCGCCAGCCCGCGGAACAGCCTCCCGGGCGCGAGGGCCGCAGGGCGCGTCGTCGTCGTTCCGGTCATGCTTCCTCCTCGGCGCACCACCGGATCAGCAGGTCGGGCGCGCCCTCCTCGTCGTGCGCGGAACCGGTCCCCGATCCCGGCCCGTCCGCCCGGCCGGCGGCCGGATGCACGGAAGGGCGGGCGCATCGTCCGCGTCCGCCCTCCCGATGTCCAGCCGATCAGGCCTCGGGAGCCTTCTTCGCGCGCTTCTTCGGCGCCGGCGCCGCAGCCGCGGGCTCCTCGACGGCGGGCTCATCGGCCGTGGCCGGCTCCTCCGCGGCGACGTCGGCCGGGGTCGGGTCCTGCGCGGGCGCGTCGCCCTCGTCGACGATCTCCACCGGCTCGTCCGTCTCCTCGTCGGCGACGTCCTCGGGCGAGTTCGTCACGACGAACTCCGACAGGTCGACCTCGGCCCCGGTGGTGTCGACCACCTTGACGCGGCCCAGCAGCACGCCGACGGCCTTGCTGCGCGCGACCTCGCCGAGCAGCGCCTGCACGCCGTTGCTCTGCTGCAGCGCCTCGATGAACTCCTGCGGCTGCATGCCGTACTGCTGCGCCGACTGGACGACGTACTGCGCGAACTCGTCCTGCGAGACGCGGATGTCCTCCTGCTCCGCCACCTTGTCGAACAGCAGCTGCGAGCGGAACGCCTTCTCGCTGGCCTCGGTGACCTCGGCGCGGTGCTCGTCGTCCTGCAGGCGCTGCTCGCTCTCGAGGTGGCGGTGCACCTCGTCCTCGATCAGCGACGCGGGCACGGGCACGTCGACCTCGGCCAGCAGGGCGTCCGCGACCTTCTCGCGGGCCTGCGACACCTGCGCGAAGCGCTTCTGGCGCTCGACCTGGCCGCGCACGTCGGCGGTCAGCTCGTCCAGGGTGTCGAACTCGCTGGCCATCTGGGCGAAGTCGTCGTCCAGATCGGGCAGCTCGCGCTCCTTGACGGCCAGTACGGTGACGGCGATCTCCGCCTCCTCGCCCTCGTGGTCGCCGCCGAGCAGCGTGGAGGAGAAGGTCGTCGACTCCCCCGCGGTGAGTGACTCGAGCGCCTCGTCGATGCCCTCGATCAGCTCGCCCGAGCCCAGCTCGTAGGAGATGGCGTTCGCCGTGTCGACCTGCTCGCCCGCGATGGTCGCGACCAGGTCGATCTGCAGGAAGTCGCCGGTGGTCGCCGGACGGTCCACCGTCGACAGCGTGCCGAAACGACCGCGCAGCTCGTCGAGCTGCGCCGTGACGTCCTCGTCGGTGATCTCCAACGGGTCGACCGAGACGGTCAGGCTGTCGAGCGGCGGCAGCTCGATGTCCGGGCGCACGTCGACCTCGACGGTCAGCTCGAGCACGCCGCTGAAGTCCTTGGCGTCGGGCCACGCGGCCACGTCGGCCTCGGGGCGGCCCAGCGGGCGGATGTCGTTGTCCTCCACCGCCTGGCGGAAGAAGCCGTCCATGCCGCTGTTGACGGCCTGCTCGAGCACCGCGCCGCGGCCGACCCGCTGGTCGATGATGGGCGGCGGCACCTTGCCCTTGCGGAACCCGGGGATGCTCACCTGCTCGGCGATCTGCCCGTAGGCGGCCTGGATGCTGGGCCGCAGGTCCTCCGGCGGCACCGAGATGGCGAGCTTCACCCGCGTCGGGCTGAGCTTCTCGACGGTCGTAGAGACCATGGGGACTTCTCCTCGATCCTTGATGCGTTCGGGTCGTGCAGGCGCCGGTGACGACCGGACGTCCTGGCGGTCGGGGCGACAGGATTCGAACCTGCGGCCTCCCGCTCCCAAAGCGGGTGCTCTACCAAGCTGAGCTACGCCCCGCCGGCACGCCCCGCGCGGACGCGGAGCCATCGGGGCCGGGAACGACCGGCGGCGAGTCTAGCGAGTCCGCCTCGAGATCGGCCCGGACGGACGAGAGGGGGCCGCCCGCACGGGCGACCCCCTCATCGGTGCTGCGGTCGGATCAGTTG
>JAKONM010000349.1 GCA_022701925.1 Microbacteriaceae bacterium | reverse complement strand
GCCCGGGCCTCGACCACCGCGCCGTCCCTGCCCGCGGTGCCGCTGCAGGGCCGCACGCCGTACGTCAGCGAGCGCTTCACCGACGACGGCACCACCCCGCAGGGCACCACCGTCGAGGTCGCCGTGGACGGCACCCGCGTGCTCGCGCAGCGGTTCTCGGGCAGCGGACCCGCGGTCGTGCCGCTGATCACCGGAGGGGCACCGCTCGACGGCGGGCTGCTGACGGTCACGCTCGATTCGGCGAACCGCTCGTCGGTCGCCTGGCAGGCGCAGACCGCGCAGGAGGGGTCGTCGTCGACCAGCACGCTGCTGATGCCGACCGCCCGCCGCTCCTCCAGCGGGTCGACCTCCGTGGAGTACCGCGGCGCGCCGCCCGACGCGATCTCGGTCTCCGCGCCGGAGGGCACGGGCTGGACCCTGGTCGTGGCGTTCAGCCGCTGACGGGTCCGCCGGTCATTCCCCGCCGACCGGCCCTCCGCCGGCGTCGAGCACGACCTGCCGCGCCTTCTCGGTCGCGGAGCGGTGATCGCGCTCCAGCCCGTCCAGGATCAGCAGCGACGCCACGGCGTGCACGCGCGCGGCGAAGACGCCGACCCCGGTCGCCTGCTCCAGCACCCCGCGCGACGGCTCGCCCAGCGCGACGAACGCCCGCGTCAGACCGCGCCGGCTCTCCGGGTCGCGACGGCCCAGCTCGCGAGCCAGGTCCGCGGCGAGCGCGGCCTCCTCCCCGGCGGGCACCAGCACCACCGCGGTGCGCCAGGCGGCCTTCGCCACCTCGTCCTCCTCGTCGTGCAGCAGCGCGTCCGTGATCGCCGGGCGGGCGCGCGGATCGGCGATCTTCGACAGCGTGTGCAGCGCCTGGCTGCGCGCCTGCGGGAACGGGGACGACAGCTCCTCGACCAGCCGCGGCACGGTCAGGTCTGCGGGCAGCCGGGTCAGCGCCCAGGTCAGCATGTCGCGCACGAAGAAGTCGGGCTCGACGCCGCAGCGCTCGACGAGCAGGTCGACCGCGCCCGCGTCCTTGCTGGTGCCCGCCGCCATCGCCGCCTGCATCCGCACCGACGAGTCGGCGTGCCGCAGCCGCGGCTCCAGGTCGCCCGCGTTCATCGACGGCTCCGGAGGACGCAGGTCTGGAGCGGTGCGCGGGTCACCCCTCCATGGTGCGGGCGCCGGGCCCGCATGCTGCGCGCGCCGAGTCATCGACTCCGCCGGAAGGGGCACGTGCCACTTCGGTCACGTCCTCGGCGCGGAACCGTGACGGAACCGGTAAGCCCGCCGGCGGGCGCGAGGCGTCGCCGTCGTGCGAGGAGGAGCAGAGTGACCGGGTGGTCGCGCAGGAGGGAGCCCCGGAGCCCGCGCACGACCTCGACGATCTGCGTCGGCGCCTCTACCGACCGGACGCCGCAGAAGCGGACGTGCGTCGGTACCTGGCCGAGCGCGGAGAGCAGGCCGACACGGTCGGGGAGGCCCCGGAGCAGCCCGCTCCTCGAACCTCCTCCCGCCGGAGGGTCGCCGTCGCGGGTCTCGCCGCCGTCGCAGCGGTCGCCGCGCTGACGACCGCGGTGCAGCACGACTCGTCCCGCCGCTCGTCGGAGGCGCCGCCGACCGCACGGGCGCAGCCCGATGGCGAAGGGCTCGAGATCCGGCAGGGCGCCGTGTCCAGACCGGTCGACGCCGCGACCTCCGTGCAGGGCGTCGCCGTGACGGGGCAGCGCTTCACCGGGCACGGGAACGTGGTGGTCCGGCTCGATCCGCCCGCCGGTGCTGCCCCGGGTGGCAGGGCGATGGTCGTGGTGACCTCCGGCGTCTCGTCACCGGTCTCGTGGCGGGCGCTGCTGCGGCAGCGACCCGCGGGCGCCACCACCTCCCGGCTGCAGGTGCTGGCGGTCGGGCGCACCCGGGCGCCGGGGGGCGTGGCCGGCCCCGTCGTCTTCGACCTTCCGAGCGGACCTCCTGACGGCATCGAGGTCGAGGCCCCGGACGATGCGGCGTGGACCCTGCTCGTCGCGGTCACCGATCGCTCTGCCAAGGGTCCTGCTCCGGAGTGAGCACCACCCGACCCGGGAGGCTGCTGGGCTCCACGCAGCGCAGCGGCGCCCGCCCGAGGATCCGTTCTCCTCGAGCGGGCACCGCTCGGGTCCGCAGCGCCGCCGGCGTCAGACCCGCGTGGCGGCAGTCTCCGGCTCGGCCTCGGCGCCCTCGAGCAGCGCGGGCGCCGCGGCGAGCACCTGCGGGCGGGTCACGGCGAGCACCACCGTGTAGACCACGCCGACCGCGATCAGCAGGATCGAGAGCACCGGCATGATCGCGAACGCGCCCTCCTGGCCCAGGCGCAGGTTGCCCCACACCGGGATCAGCAGCACGAGCATCCCGACCACCGGCACGACGACCCACAGCAGCGGGTTCTTCGCCACGCCGGAGCGCCGCAGGCGGAAGAACTGCACCACCAGCGCCAGGTTCGTGACGAAGTACATGACCACGACGCCGAAGATGCCGAGCGTCGGCAGCACGCTGCCGGCGTCGGCGGGGTCCGCGAACTGCATCACGCTGCCGAGCACCAGGCTGGGCACGACGAACGCGATCGCGGCGACCCACGGGGTCTTGTATCGCGGGTGGGTGCGGTCCAGGATCGCCGGCCACAGGCGCCCGCGGGCGCCGGCGAACAGCACGCGCGCGGTCTGCGTGTTCGCGGAGATGTACGACGACGTCAGGCTGACCAGGAACACCGCGACCAGGAACGGCACGGCGAAGGCGCTGGACACGTGGAGGAAGCGGACCGTCGCGGTGGCGAAGGGGTTCGGGTCGGCCGCGAAGTCGCCCACCTTGCTGACGCCGAACGCGCTGATGACCGCGTAGGAGCCGAGCACGTAGATGAACCCGCTGATCAGCACCGAGCCGACCAGCCCGATCGGCACGTTGCGGCGCGGGTTGTCCGTCTCCTCCGCCAGCGGCGCCGAGGCCTCGAAGCCGCCGAACGCGACCACGGCCAGGCCGAAGGTGATGAAGATGTTCGACGCCTCCGTGCCGCTCGGCCAGGTGAACGGCACCGTCGACAGCCCCTCCGCGCCGCCCTGCAGCACGACCGCGAAGCTGATGACGAGCAGCACGACGACCTCGATCAGGTACAGCACCACGGTGACGCGCACGCCGAACTGCAGGCCGATGATCACCGGCACCGTGACGATCACGCCGTAGACCAGCGTGACCGCGACGGTCAGCAGGTTCACGCCGAAGCCGGCGTCCGTGACCCCGAACACGTTCGCCACGATGTACTGCCCGGCGAAGATGTAGATGCCGCCGAAGGTGATCATGTAGCCGACGATCGTGATGACGCCGATCGCCGTCGCCACCCGCACGCCCAGCGCGCGACTGATGTACGTGACGAACGAACCGGCGCTCGGGTAGACGCCGGAGAACTGCGCGAGGCTCAGCGCGGTCGCCAGCATGCCGACGGCGCTGATCAGGAACACCAGCGGCACCGACGGTCCGGCCAGCGACGCCATCACCGCCGTGGTGAAGAACAGGTTGAACGCCGGAGCGATCTGGGCGACGCCCGGCATCAGCACGCCCAGCACCCCCAGCTTCTTCGCCGGCGCGAGCGTCTCCTGCTCGGGAGCGGTGGCGGTCATCGGGAGGTCCCTTCGGTGCTGACGTCGCCGTCCGCGGAGGATGCGGGCGAGGTGGAGGCGGCGCCGGACTCGACGCCGTCCAGGAAGCGGATGAAGGCGGTGTTGAAGGCGGCCGGGTGCTCCCAGACGCAGCCGTGGCCGCCCGCGGTCGTGGCCCACTGCGAGCCGGGGATCAGCTCGTGCAGGTCGTGGGAGAGGGCGGTGGGGATCAGCAGGTCCTCCTCCCCCGCCAGCACCAGGCTCGGCACGGTCAGCGCGCCGATCCGGTCGGTGGTGTCGTGGTGCTGGATCACGGCCAGCTGGGCCAGGTAGGCCGGGGTCGGCATGTCGACGTACTTCATGGCCGTCTCGAACTCGGCCAGCTCGTCCTCGCGGGTGCGGAAGAAGTCGAGCGTGAACGCCCACAGCGTCACGTCGCGCATCACCGTCGGCACGCCCATCACCGGCGCGAGCGTCTCCCAGAACGAGAACATCCGGCTGCAGAAGGGGCCGGGCGCCGCGTAGGTGCAGGCCATGGTCACGGACTTCAGGTCGCCGGGGTGCTTCAGCGCGTACTCCTGCACGATCATCCCGCCCATGGAGACGCCCATCAGGTGGAAGCCGGTGAGACCTAAGGAGTCGACCAGCGCCTTCGCGTCGTCGGCCAGCTGCTCGGAGGTGTACGGGCCGGCGGGCTTCGAGGAGCCGCCGATCCCGCGGTTGTCGAACGTCAGCACGCGGTAGCCGGCCTCGAGCAGCGCGGGCACCTGGTAGGCCCAGGTCTCCTTCTCGTCGGCCAGGCCGTTGACCAGCACGACGGTGCGGTCGCCGTCGCCCTCCAGCGTGTAGGCGATGTCGATCCCGTTGACGGATGCGGTGGGCATCAGGCTCCTTCGGTCGGTGGTGCGGGGGTGGACGGGTCGGAGTCGTCGGCGCGCGCTGCGCCGTCCACGTGGACGGTGCGGTCGTGCAGCGCGTTCAGCAGCTCCTCGGTGAGGGCGAAGTGCTCGCGTGCCAGGCGTGCGGCCTCCTCCGGCTGCCGCGCCAGCACCGCGTCGGCGAGGCCGGCGTGCTGGTCGACGGCGCGGCGGCGCACGTCCTCGCTGAAGGGCTCGCCGTGGAAGCCCAGGCCGACCTGGTGCTGCAGCCGCATGCTCAGCTCGGCCAGCTGCGAGTTGTGCGTGGCGGCGGCGATCGCCTGGTGCACCTCCAGGTCGGCCAGCCGCGAGGCATTCCGGTCGGTGCCCGCGTCGGAGTAGGCCTGCACGGCCCGGCGGATGCGCGGCTCGTCCTCGGCCGCGATGCGCTGCGCGGCCGTGCGCGCGATCTGCTGCTCGACCAGCGAGCGGTAGTCCAGCGTCTCCTGCAGCGTGCCCCAGCTCTCGCCGAGCGCGCGCTGCACGCCGGAGTCGGAGGCCGGGCCCCACTGCGAGAGCACGAAGGTGCCGCCGCCGCGGCCGCGCTGCACGCGCACGTAGCCCAGCGCGGCCAGGCGGGCGATCGCCTCCCGCACCGTCGTCTGGCTGACCTCGAGCATCGACGACAGCTCGGGCAGGGTCGGCAGCCGCTGGCCGACGACGAACTGCCCCAGCGCGAAGGCGGTGATGAAGCGGTCGGCGATGCGGGCGGCCGCGGTCTCGGCGATCAGGGGCCGGAGGGCCGCGACCTCCGCGCGGCGCCGGTCGCCGTCGGCGCTCATCGGCGGGCCCCCTGCGCGAAGTGGTCGGGCAGGAACCGCACCAGCGTGCGGGCGCCCTCGACGATGCTGGCCAGCTCCACGGCCTCGTCGACGCCGTGGATGTTGCGCACCCGCGGCCCGTAGGCCAGGGCGGGCACGCCGAACGTGTTGACGTAGTAGCGCGCGTCGGTCGTCGAGCCGATCGAGACCGCGTCGGGCGCCGACCCGTGCGCGGCCTCGTGCGCCCGCGCCATCGCCCGCACCAGCGGGTGCTCCGGGTCCTGCGCGTAGCGCTCGGCGCGGTAGCCGTTCAGCCGCAGCGTCGGCGGGTGCGCGACCAGCCACGGGTCGCGGGCGGTCGCCTCCTGCACCGCCAGCCGCACCTGCTCCAGGGTCTGCTCCGCGCTCCAGGCGGCGGGGTGCCCGACGCGCACGCCGATGCAGGCGGCCTCGGGCACGCTGGAGGACCACGAACCGGAGTGGAACCGCCCCACGTTCACGCCGTAGGGCGCGTCGAGACTCGAGAACGCGGGGTCTCCCCCTCCCGCGCGGTGCTCCTCGTTCATGCGCTGCTCCAGCCGACGCAGGCCCTCGAGCACGCCGGCGGCGGCGAGGATCGGGTTCACGGATGCGCTGGCGGCCTCCGCATGCCCGGCACGGCCCTCGATCGCGATCTCCACCCAGACGATGGCGATGCCGGCCAGCAGCAGCTCCAGCTCGGTCGGCTCGAGCAGCACGGCGGCGTCGGCCAGCACGCCGGCCCGGCCCGCGGCGAGGGCGCCGTTGCCGGTGCACTCCTCCTCGATCACCGCCACCACTGTCAGGTCGCCGCGCTGCCAGCCCGGCGTCGCGGCGTCCAGGGCGCGGAGCGCCAGCAGCCCCATCGCGAAGCCGCACTTCATGTCGCCGGCGCCGCGGCCGTGCAGCCAGCCGTCCCGCACGGTCGGCTCGAAGGGCGGAGAGGTCCAGCCGCCGGCGTCCTCCGCCGGCACCACGTCGATGTGCCCGTTGATCAGCAGGGAGGGCGCGCCCGCGACGGCGCCCGCCCGCCGGGCGACCAGGTCGTAGCGGCCGGCGTAGGGCTGCTGCGGCACGCCCGCCAGCGGGTCGTCGACGATCGACTCGGGGATCGGCAGCCGTTCGATCGTGAAGCCCAGCGTCTCCAGGGCGGCGGCGAGCACCTCCTCGGCGGCGGCCTCCCACCCCACGGTGCTGTCCGCGCGCACCAGGTCCTCGAGCACCGCGAAGGCGTCCGGCGCGAAGGCCTCGACCGCGTCGTCGAGCTCCATCGAGTCCTCCCCGCCAAACAACCACTGTTCAGCAGTTCGCAACGTAGGGCATCGCGGACTCGAAGCGGAAGAGGCGACACACGATCGTCACGGGAGCGATCCGCGGGGCCCGCACGACATCTCTGCTGACATCGGCGGCACCCGCGCTGCAGCACCCGCGCGCCGCGATGTGGCACCGTCGAGCCATGAGCACCTTGACGGAGGTCGGCGAGCGCGCCGGCTGGCGCTGCTGGCTGTGCGACGAGCCGGTGGACCCCGACATGAGCGTGAACGACCCGCGCGGCCCCAGCATCGACGCGGTCACCAGCGCGAAGCCGAAGAAGGGCGCGCCCGCGCAGGAGCGCCTGGCGCACCGCGCGTGCAACACCCGCAAGGGCGCGGTGAAGGCGGTCGTCCCGTGGTCGAAGGACCTGTTCGTCGTCGACCCGGCTCCGATCGTGGAGACGGTGGAGCGCCTGTCCCGCAAGGGCGGCCGCGAGGTCGTGGGCCGCTGCCCCTCCCGCGACGACGCCGAGCGCGCCGCGGACTGGCTGGAGGACCGCCTCTCCCGCTTCGCCCCCGACCTGCGCGTGAAGACGGAGATCAAGCCCGGCGGCGGCCAGTTCCTGCTGGCGCTCGCCACCGCCTGAGCGCAGTCCCGCTGCGCCACCTCCCGATCCCGGGCTGCAGCGGCGATGATGCTCGGACCGGTCGCGGCGCCCCTCGCCGAGGCCCGAGGCTCCGGAGGGAGGCGCCGTGATCGAAGCGCTGACGGGCAGCGGGCTGGCCGCCGCGGCGGGGCTGAACGCCTACATCCCGATGCTGGCGCTCGGCCTGCTCGCGCGCTTCACGGACGTGGTCGGGCTGCCCAGCGGGTGGGCGTGGCTCGAGAACCCCTGGGTGCTCGGCATCCTCGGCGCCCTGCTGGTCGTGGAGGTGATCGCGGACAAGGTGCCCGCCGTCGACCACATCAACGACGTCGTGCAGACCGCGGTGCGCCCCGCCGCGGGCGGCATCGTGTTCGGCTCGGGCACCGCCACCGAGACTCCGGCGATGAGCGACCCGGGCGGCTTCCTCGCTTCCGGCGGCTGGGTGCCGGTCGCGATCGGCATCGTGCTGGCGCTGACCGTCCACCTGGGCAAGGCGGGCACCCGCGGCGTCGCCAACGCGGCCACGATCGGCGTCGCGGCGCCGGTGCTCAGCACGGCGGAGGACGTGTCGAGCGTGCTGCTCGTCGTCGCCGCGATCCTGCTGCCCGGACTCGTCGCAGTCCTGCTGATCGGGCTGATCGTCGGCCTCGTGCTGCTCGCGCGGACGGCTCGGAAGCGACGCGCCCGGCGGCGGGACCGGACGGCTGCAGCGAGCTGATCGACCGGCGGACCCGAGCCGTCCGGCGGTCGCTCACCCCCAGGCGTGCACGGCGAGCACCTCGCAGCGCACGGACACCCGCGGCCGCTCGTGGTCCGGATACGGCTGGCCGCCGTAGTGCCGCGAGAGCCGGTCGATGTCGGCGTGCCCGTGGTCGTCCTCGATGCGCAGCACCCGCAGCTGCAGGCTCACGTGGTGGTACCAGTTCCCGTCCTCCAGCACATCCAGCGCGACTCGCGGGTCCCGCCGCAGGTGACCGAGCCGGACGCGCTCGGCGTCGAGGTTCAGCAGCACCTCCCCGCTCGGCTCGAGCAGGTACCAGGTCGCGACGGCGACGGGGCGGCCATCCTTGGCCAGCGTCGCCATCACGGCGGGGTTCGGCTGCCGCAGGAAGAGGCGGATGTCCTCGGCGATCTCAACAGGCATGCGCTGACGGTAGGAGCGCCGGGTCCGAGCCGCCTGGGGCGGGAGGAGCACGTCCAGCGACTGATGCGAGCCTGACGCCATGACCGATCCAGCACAGCGGACCGCCCTCGTGATCGGCGCGAGCCGCTCCATCGGGCTCGCCATCGTCGAGCAGCTCGCGGCGCGCGGCTGGACCGTGATCGGCACCGCTCGAGGAGACGCGTCCGAGCTGCACGACGCCGCCGGCCGGTCCGACGGCCGCATAGAGGTCGAGCAGGCGGACCTCACCGATCAGCCGAGCCTGGCCGCCCTGCGCGGACGGCTCGAGGGCCGGACCGTCGAACTGCTGTGGATCAACGGCGCGATCCCGAGCACGGACGCCCCCGGTGCCGACGCAACGGTCGACGAGTTCACCCGCGTGATGCTGACGAACGCGCTCGGCCCGATGCACGCGATCGGCGCCCTGCAGGACCTCGTGCCGCCGACCGGCACGATCGCGGTGATGAGCTCGACCCAGGGCAGCATCACGCTGAACACCCGCGGCGGGTACGACGTCTACCGCGCCAGCAAGTCGGCCCTGAACCAGTTCCTCCGCAGCCACGCCGCCCGCGCCGCGGACGATCCGCGCACGCTGCTGCTGATGAACCCCGGCCATGTCCGCACCGGCCTCGGCGGTCCGGACGCGCAGCTCACGATCGAGGAGGTCGTCCCCGTCCTCGTCGACACCGTCCTCGCGCAGGACGGGCACGGCGGGCTCCAGTTCCTGCAGCGGACGGGCGAACCGATCCCCTGGTGACCCGAGGAACTCTCCCTGCGAGCCGCGGTCGAGCGACGCCTGGTCACCGCGCTCGGGGACTCCGCGCGGGGAGGCGCCCGGGTCCTCAGTGACGGTCATGGCGACGGGCAGGATCGATCACGATGTCGCCCCGTCTCCTCGCCGTCGTGCGACGGCTCCTCTCCTTCGCGGCGGGCTCCTCCGCCGGACTCGTGATCGACCTCGGCGGCTTCTTCACGCTCGTGACCCTCGGCGTCGCGCCGTGGCTCGCGAACGCGATCAGCTCCTCCGCCGCCGTGACCGCGGTCTACCTGCTCGTGACCCGGTACACGTTCGGCGCCCGCCGCCGGGTGCGCACCTACGTCGTCTTCGTCGCCTGGTACGCCGCCGTCATCGTCGTGTCCTCGACCGCGATCCAGCTGCTGGCGGCCACGACCGCGGTCGATCCGTTCGTCTGGAAGCTGGTGTCGATCCCGTTCACCTTCGCGGCGAACTTCTGCTTCAGCCTCGTGCTGTTCCGCGACCGGCGCTTCACCGCCCCGACCTGATCAGCGGGCCCCGGCGATGATCGCCTCCGCGACCCGCTCCGGGTGCGCGGCGTCGCTGATCTCGATCGCGTCGGACCCGAGCGTGAAGTCGAGGGTGCAGGTGTTGGTCGAGGCGCCGCAGTCCGACAGGGCCCGCTCCCCCGACACCGCGCCCTCCAGCTGCACGGGGCGGAAGTCGCCCTGGTCGGCGGCCGTCTCGGCGGCGTCGTCGACGGCCCAGGCCTGCCCCGGGGCCACCGTGACGTCCGCCAGCAGCGCCGAGCCGGCGTCGAGCGAGAGGATGCCGCAGACCGAGGTGCCGAGCTGCAGCTCCGCGGCGGCGAAGAGCGAGTCGAGGTCCGGGTCGGGCTGGTACCGGGTGGAGATGCGGACGTCGTCGACGTCGAGGGCGCTCGCGAGGTCGACCTTGCCGAGGTAGTTGCGACACCCCGCAGGCGTCCCGTCGGTGGGCAGGTGGTTCGGGAACCGC
>JAKONM010000346.1 GCA_022701925.1 Microbacteriaceae bacterium | reverse complement strand
GCAGCAGGCCGCCCAGCAGCACCAGGGCGCCGAGCACGGCGGGCGCCAGCGCGCGCCGCTCCCCGCTCCGCCCGTACCGGGCGTCCAGGGAGGAGGCGGGCGCCCGCGACGCCGCCCTGCGCTCCGCCCGGTTGCCGCTCACTCGTCCTCGTCGGCCTCGCGCGGCTTCACGTACGGGTCGGCGTCGCCCGCGTACTCGGCGCCCTGCGCCAGCGCCCGCGTCGCCGAGTCCTGCTGCCGCGCCTGCGCGAGCAGGTCGGCCACGTGCGCCGCGTTCTCCGGGATCGCGTCCGGGATGAACTCCAGCGTCGGCGTGAGGCGGGCGTGGATGTTGCGCCCCACCTCGGTGCGCAGCATGCCCGTCGCGGCCTTGAGCGCCGCGGCCGAGTCCTCCCGCTCCTCCTCCGACCCGTAGACGGTGAAGAAGATGCTGGCGTGCTGCAGGTCGCCCGTCATCCGCACGTCGGTGATGGTGACGAACCCGAGACGCGGGTCGCGCAGGCCCTTCTCCAGCCGCTTCGCGACGATCTCCTTGATCGCGTCGCCGAGCTTCGCCGCCCTGCCGTGGTCGACCATCAGTGCTCTCCGGTCTTCGATCCGCACGCGGATCGGAGCCTGTGCCCTCGCGACGCGCTGGACGCGCGTCACGCCGGACCGGGTTCCGGACGCGTGCTGTGGTGGGACGACCGGGGCCGGCGGATGCCGACCCCGGTCGGGTGGAGGGTCGCGCTGCTACGCGCGGACCTTCTCCTTGGTCTCCGTGGTCTCGATCTCGTCGCCGACCTGGATGTCGTTGAAGCGACCGAGCCCGATGCCGCACTCGTAGTCGGTGCGCACCTCGGTGACGTCGTCCTTGAAGCGGCGCAGGGAGTCGATCTGGAGGTTGTCCCCCACCACGACGCCGTTGCGGATGACGCGGGCACGCGCGTTGCGCGTGATCGTGCCGCTGCGGACGATGACACCGGCGATGTTGCCGACCTTGGACGACCGGAAGATCTCGCGGATCTCGGCGAGGCCCGACTGGACCTCCTCGTACTCCGGCTTGAGCATGCCCTTCAGGGACTGCTCGACGTCCTCCAGCGCGGAGTAGATCACCGAGTAGAACCGCACGTCGATGCCCTCGCGCGCCGCGCGCTCGCGGGCCTTCGGGTCGGGGCGCACGTTGAACCCGATGATGATCGCGTTGTCGACCGTCGCCAGGTTCACGTCGGACTCCGTCACCGCACCGACGCCGCGGTGGATGATGCGCAGCTGGACGCTGTCGTCGACCTCGATCTTCAGCAGCGACTCCTCCAGCGCCTCCACGGCACCGGACACGTCGCCCTTGATGATCAGGTTCAGCGAGTCGACCTTGCCGGCCTCGATCTGACCCATGAAGTCCTCGAGCGAGATGCGCTTGCGGGCCTTGGCCAGCGAGGCGTTGCGCTCGGCGGCCTCGCGCTTCTCCGCCACCTGGCGGGCCGTGCGGTCCTCCTCGGTGACGAGGAAGGTGTCGCCGGCCCGGGGCACGGACGAGAGGCCCTGCACCTGGACGGCGCGCGCCGGGTAGGCCTCGGCGATCGCCTGGCCGTTCTCGTCGCTCATCGCCCGGACGCGGCCGTAGGCCGTGCCTGCCACGATCGAGTCGCCGACGCGCAGCGTGCCCGACTGGATGAGCACGGTCGCGACGGCGCCGCGGCCCTTGTCGAGCCGGGCCTCGATCGCGACGCCGCGGGCGTCGCGGTTCGGGTTCGAGCGCAGGTCCAGGCCGGCGTCGGCGGTCAGCAGGACCGCCTCCATCAGCTCGTCGATGCCGGTGCCGTTGCGGGCCGAGACGTCGACGAACAGGGTGTCGCCGCCGTACTCCTCCGCGACCAGGCCGAACTCGGTCAGCTGCTGGCGCACCTTGGCCGGGTTGGCGTTCTCGCGGTCGACCTTGTTCACCGCGACCACGATCGGCACGCCGGCCGCCTGGGCGTGGTTCAGCGCCTCCACCGTCTGCGGCATGACGCCGTCGTCGGCGGCGACCACGAGGATCGCGAGGTCCGTCACCTGCGCACCGCGGGCTCGCATGGCCGTGAAGGCCTCGTGACCCGGGGTGTCGATGAAGGTGATGGCCCGCTCGTAGCCCTCGTGCTCCTTCCACACCTGGTAGGCGCCGATGTGCTGGGTGATGCCGCCGGCCTCGCCCGCCACGACGTTGGCGTTCCGGATGGAGTCGAGCAGCTTCGTCTTGCCGTGGTCGACGTGGCCCATGACGGTGACGACCGGCGGCCTGATCTCCAGGTCCTCGTCGTCCTCGTCGTACTCGAACTCGATGTCGAAGCCCTCGAGGAGCTCGCGGTCCTCCTCCTCGGGCGAGACCATCTGGATCTTGTAGCCCAGCTCCTCGCCGAGCACCTGGAACGTGGCCTCGTCGAGCGACTCGGTCGCCGTCGCCATCTCGCCGAGGTGGAACAGCACGGTCACCAGGTTGCCGGGGCTCGCGTCGATCTTGTCGGCGAAGTCCGTGATGGACGCGCCGCGGCGCATGCGGATGGTGGTCGTGCCGTCGCCGCGGGGGACGCTGACGCCGCCCAGGCTCGGGGCCGACCGCATCTCGAACTCGGCGCGCTTCGTCCGCTTCGACTTGCGCTGACGGCTCTTGCCGCCGCCCTTGCCGAACGCGCCCGCCGTGCCGCCGCCGGGGCCGCGACCACGGCCGCCGCCGCCGCCCGGACGCGGGGCGAAGCCGCCCGCCGCGCCGCCGGGACGCTGGAAGCCGCCGCCGGCACCGCCGGGACGTCCGCCGCCGGCGCCGCCGCCGGGGCGCTGGAAGTTCGGGCGCTGGCCGAAGCCGGCCGGGCGCTGGCCCATGCCGGGACCGCCGGGACGGGGCGCACCCGGACGCGGAGCGCCCGGACGGGGCGCGCCGGGACGCGGGATGCCGCCCGTGGCACCGCCGGCACCGGGCGCACCCGGGGCCCCGCCGGGGCGCATGCCCTGGTTCGAGGCGAAGGGGTTGTTGCCGGGGCGCGGGGCCGACGGGCGGCCCATGCCCTGGCTGGAGGCGAAGGGGTTGTTGCCGGGGCGGGGTGCGCCCGGGC
>JAKONM010000295.1 GCA_022701925.1 Microbacteriaceae bacterium | reverse complement strand
ACAGGCCCACGACCACGACGACGATCGCCACCGCCGCGCCCGCCGCCCATGATCCGGCGGCGGGCGCGGTCGGCGCCCCGCGCAGCAGGGAGGCGAGCGCCCAGCCGACCGGCACGCCCACGACGACCGCCACCGCTGCCGAGCCGGCCGCCTCCCACGCCGCCAGCCCCACCAGCTGTCGACGGGTGGCTCCTCGGGCCGCCAGCAGGGCCCGCTGATCGGTCCGCGCCGCGTCGAGCAGCGTCGCCGCCTGCACCAGCACGGTCATCGCCAGCACGACCAGCAGCAGTCCCGCCACCGCGGCCGTCGTGCGCGTGAGCAGCAGCTGCGTGAAGACGCCGTCGAGCACGGCGCCCAGGCGCGTCTGCGCGTTGACCGACCCGGCCGAACGGCCCGCCTCGATCGCGACGACCTGGTCGATCGACGCCAGCCGGCCGGACAGGTCGCGGAGCGAGTCGACGGTCGCCGCGGCGAGATCGGGCGTGTAGGCGACCTGGACGCGGGTCGCCGCGATGCCGAGGTCGTCGAGGGTGCCCGGTGCGACGAGCAGCGGGCCGACGACGTCGATCGGCGTGCCGTAGGGGTCGTCGGGATCGACGCTCAGCGGGTCCTCCCCCGCGCCCCCCAGCGGGTCCAGGTCCCACGTCGCGCCGTCGCGGTCGACCGGGTCGTAGAGGGCGACGACCCGGGCCCGCAGCCGGGTCTCGTCGAACTGCAGGGGCAGCGAGGAGCCGACGGCGACGCCCAGCCGCGAGGCGACCGCACGCGGCACGGCGACGGGCACGCCGCCGTCCGCCGTCGCGGCCGCCGGCCAGGCGCCCTTCGAGACCTCGATCACCCGGTCGGGCAGCTCGCCGAGGTAGGGCCGCACGTCGCTCGGGCCGGCAGCCGCCGCCAGCTCGGACACGTCGGTCACGCCGGGTCCCGCGCCCGAGGCGTCGCCGAGCAGCCGGCCGGCGGCGCGGTCGATGCTGCGCACCGTCTGCGTCACCGACCCGCGCGGATCGATCGCGGTGACCGTGAGGCCCGTGTCGCGCGAGCCCTGCAGCGTCTGCCGCACCCCCGCCTGCTCCGACGCGGCGAGCAGCGCCGGGAACGCGCCCGCCAGCGCGACGGCGACCACCTGCACGGCGAGTACCAGCGCCACCAGGCCGCGATGCTGGGCCACGCTGCGCCGCGCGACGAGCAGAGTCCACATCGGCATCCTGTGCACAGACTAGGTCGGCGCGGACCGACCCCCGCCAGCGACTCGACGCCCTTGACGAGCGGGCGCGCGAAGACCACCCACCGCGCGCGTCCTTGATCGCGATCACCGGCGGACCTAGGTTGCCGCCATGCCGGCTCCCGCTCCGTACCTCCACCTCGCCGGGGACGCCCGTGACGCGCTCGCGTTCTACCAGCAGGTGTTCGGCGGGGAGACGACCGTCCACTCCTTCGCGGACTTCGGCCGCGACGACGGCCCCGAGGACCACGTCGCGCACGGGGTCCTGCAGGGTCCGGTGGACCTCTTCGCGGCGGACGCCGGCGCCGGTGCCCGGCCCTTCGCGGCTCAGGGGCTGCTCTTCTCGCTGCTCGGTGCCGCAGAACCCGCCGTGCTGCACCGCTGGTTCAACGGCCTGAGCGAGGGCGGCGAGGTTCTCGACCCGTTGCAGCTGCGCGACTGGGGCGCGCACGACGGCCAGGTGCGCGACCGGTACGGCCTGACCTGGTTGATCGGCTACGAGGGCGCCTGAGCGCAGCGGGACCCGTCGCAGGCGCCTCCGAGCGCAACCACGTCTCAGCCTTCGAGCGGACTGCCCTACGGTTCGTCCTGGTGGATCAGCAGCCGGACGGAGCTCGACGGCCGGTCTCGACCGCGGCCGTGGCCCTGGCGACCGGCTTCGGCCCCTTCGGCACCGACGCCTACCTGCCGGCGCTGCCGGCGGTGAGCGTCGCGCTGGCGGTGTCCGCGTCGACGAGCCAGCTGACGATCACGATCTTCCTGATCGGCCTCGCGGTGGGGCAGCTGCTGGCGGGGCCGATCTCCGACGCGTCCGGACGGCGGCGGCTGATGCTCGGCGGCGCCGTCGTGCTCGTCCTGGCCTCCGCGGCCTGCACGATCAGCCCCGACGCCCCGACCCTGCTCGCCGCCCGAGCGCTGCAGGGCCTGGCCGCCGGCAGCGCCTCCGCGATCGGCGTCGCCGTGATCTCCGACCGGTTCACGGGCGTCGAGGCGGCCGCGCGGTTCGGCACGCTCTCCGCGATCCGCCTGATCGCGCCGGTGATCGCCCCGGGCATCGGGGGGCTCATCCTGCTGGTCACCGACTTCCGCGGCGTCTTCGTCTTCATGACGGCCCTCAGCGCCGTCGTGCTCGTCGTCGCCGCGGTGCGCATCCCCGAGACGCTCGATCCGGCGCAGCGGCAGCCCGGCGGCCTGCGGCACCTGGCGGGGCGGATGGGCGCCCTGCTCGCCCGGCCCGCGTTCCGCGCGCCGGTGATCGTGCAGTGCCTGGCGACGGCGGGCTTCTTCGTCTACATCGGCGGCTCCTCCTTCGTGCTGCAGCAGCAGTACGGCATCGGCCAGGGCCTGTACGCGATCGTCTTCGCCACCGATGCGGCCGCCATGGTCGTCACCAGCGTGCTCTTCCGGCGCTGGATCCGGCGGGTGCCGGCGGGCCGGCTCCGAGGGATCGGGCTGGTGATGTCCAGCGGCGCCGCCGGCGTGCTGCTGCTGGTCGTGCTGCTCGCCGGGGAGGTGCCCCTCGCGCCGGTCTGGGTGCTGCTCGGCGTCGCGGTCGCCGGCAACGGGTTCTGCATCCCGGCGACGACCGTGCTGGCACAGGCCGCCGGCCGGGACTCGGCCGGCACCGCGGCGTCCCTCAGCGGCGGGCTCAGCTTCCTGGTCGGCGCGCTGACCACGCCGCTGACCGGACTCGTGGGGGTGCAGTCGGTGCTGGTGCTCGCCCTCGGCATGGCCGTGCTGTCGACCGCGGCGCTCGTGACGTCGCGACTGCTGCGGCCGCCCGCCGCCGCGACGGCCTGACGGCGGGGACGAGGATGGACCGGTGCCGTCCTCCCGCGCCGACCTGCTGAGCACCCCCGGCTTGACGGACTTCTCCGAGCCGTCGGCGCCGGAGGGGGCGTCGCCCTACGTGGACGGCGCCGGCCCGGCGCTCGACGTGCGGGTGGTCGACCCCGATCCGGCATGGCCGAGCCGGGCGGCGGCCGAGATCGCCCGGATCCGCGCGGTGCTGGGAACGACGGTCGTCGACATCGAGCACGTCGGCTCCACCTCCGTGCCGGGCCTGCCCGCGAAGCCGGTGCTCGACCTGGACCTGCTCGTCGCCGACCCGGACGACGAGCGCGCCTACGCGAGCCGGCTGCAGGAGGCGGGCTACCGGCTGGTCGTCCGCGAGCCCTGGTGGTACCGCCACCGGCTGTTCCGGGGCACGCGACCGGCGGTGAACCTGCACGTGTACGGGCCGGAGAGCGCCGAGTCGGCCCGCCAGCGCCTGTTCCGCGACTGGCTGCGGGAGCACCCGGACGACCGCGACCGGTACGCCGCCGCCAAGCGGGAGGCGTCGTCGCGATCGGCCGCAGCCGGCGAGCACGTGCAGGACTACAACCTGCGGAAGCAGGCGGTGCTCCGGGAGATCTACGGCCGCCTCTTCGAGGAGGCCGGTCTGCGCCGACCCTGATCCCGGGTCGCCGGGATCGCGCTCCGCCGGGGCTGCCTCCGGGAACGCCTCATTCCTGGGGCGGCACCGCCTTCGGCCGCGGGCGCGACCTCGGGTTGTTCAGCGACCAGAACAGCGGCACCAGGATGAGTGCGACCGCGGCAGCGGTGCCGACCACGCCCAGCAGTCCCTCCCAGTCGCCCGTCGCCGCCGTCCAGGCCACCAGCACCACGACGGCTGCGGTGATCACCGCTCGCCGAACGACGACCTCCACGGTCCGACGCGCCGCACGGGCTCCAGTCGGTGGGTCGACCGCGCGGAGGGCCCGCACCGGTGCGTCCCCGCCGTGCTCGTCCACCCGCGACCCGCTCCGCTCGCCGTCGATCCAAGGAACTCGTCCCTGCCGCGCATCCTGGTGCACGCGCGCGGCTCCGTCCACCACGGGTGTTCGCCGCAGTGCCTGGACCCGCCGTCGCATCCGGGCGACCGCGGCGCTTCCGGGCGGGATCGGACGTCCGAACCCGCCCGGAAGCGCCGGTCCCACCCGGAACGGCCGCCGTCGAGCGCCGGAGCGACCGGCTGCCGCCTCGCGCCTTGCCGCCGCAGCGCTGCTGTGGAACCGTCGCACCGTGGCACGGATCACCGGCATCGGCGGGTTCTTCATCCGCTCCGACGACCCGGAGCGCCTGACGGAGTGGTACCGGTCCGTGCTGGGACTTGGCGCGGACGACCACGGCGAGTGGGCGCAGGACGCGGGCGCCGGCGTCTTCGCGGCGATGCCCCGCGACGGCGAGCAGCTGCCCGCCGGTCGATCGATCATGGTGAACCTCCGCGTCGACGACCTCGACGGCGTGCTCGAACGGCTCCGCGCCGCCGGCGCCGATGTGGCCGACGAGCGGGACGACATCGACGGCGTCGGCAGGTTCGGATGGGTGACCGACCCGGACGGCAACCGCATCGAGCTCTGGGAACCGCCGCTGGAGGGCGTCGAGCGATGACCCATCAGCGCGCGCGGAGCGGCTGCGCGCCGCGTCCGCACCGGGTGCGGGGCAGCTGGTCCTGATCGCCGTAGGCACGACCGAGGTGACAGGGCTCGGCGTCGACCTCGTGGGGAGCCGCATCCCGGCTCGAGCAGCACGCTGTTCGCCCCGGAGAGGCGTTTCCGGGTCGGCTGCTACCGGCAGTCTTCTCGCCGCCGCCCTGCCCTGGAGACCCAGGGGCATCCGATGCCCGCTCTTCCCCGCGGGTGCGCGGCGGCGTACGGTCGCGGCGCGGAGTCAACGTCGACTCCCGGAGGAGGCCTGCTCCATGACTGCTTCGATGATCCCGTCACCTGCCGCCGGGGGCTCCCCCTCGGACGTGCACGACATCCGCGCCCTGACCGCGGCCGGCCCGGCTCCCGCGCCCAAGTCGCCGGCGCAGCAGGGACGGGATCGCGGTTGATCGGCTGGCTCGCGGCGAGGCCTACCGGGCGGGAGACAGATCCGCGGTCATCTGCAGCCGGCGCCCGTACCGGCTGAGCCCCAGGCCCTCCTCCGCCGCGAGGAGTCCGCGGTGGAAGGCGGTGGCGGGCTCGCTCGGCCGGAAGCCGACCGCGGCGTAGAAGGGCGCGTTCCAGGGCACGTCCGCATAGGTGCGCAGCGTCATCTCCTGGTGGCCGCGGCGAGCGCCTTCGTCCATCGCTGCGAGCACGAGCGCGCGGCCGAGCCCGCGCCGGGCCATCGCGGGCAGCACGCTCAGCTGCTCGAGATGGGCGATGCCGTCGGTCTCGATCACGTGCACGAAGCCGACGGCAACGCCTCCCTCTCCCGCGACGACCAGGATGAAGCCGGGCGATGCTGCCCGCTCCCGCCCGCTCGGCGCCGGCCACCAGCGCTCCGGCTGGAACCGTTCGACGAAGAGCGAGTCGGCGTCGTCCTCGATCCGCTGCAGCACGTCCAGGTCCTGCTGCGACGCCGCGCGGATCACGACCGCAGTCAAGCAGCCGACGCATCGGCCCGTCGAGACCACCCCTGAGGGTGGTGCCGCCCCGCGATGGCGCCGGTTAGCGTCCGGACATGGACGCTCCGGACGCCTTCACGACGCGGCCCATGCCGGCCGACGCGGACGAGTGCGCCGCGGGCCGATCGACCGAGTTCCTGCTGCTGGCGCTGCGTGCCGGGCGCGAGTCGCGCGAGGGCTGGCTGCGCCTCAGCACCCGGCTGGCGCCTCCGGCGTGACCGGGAGCAGTCGGGCGCAGCGTGCGTCCGCCTCGACCTCGCAGGTCGGGTGACCCCCGAAGTGGAGGAGGGACAGACAGATCTGTCTGTCCGTATGTTCTTCATCAGGCGGTCACCCGAACGCCGCACCACCACCCCTGGTGCACGACCGGTCGCGTCAGCTCCCCAGCACGACGCGATCACCCGAATTCCCGGAGCCCCCACTCCGACCGCGACGGTCCCCCAGCCGTCGTGCCTGACGAAGACCTCGTCGGGCGGCCGATCTCCCCCAGTCGGCCGCCCGGCCCCTTCGGCCCGATGAAGACCTCGCCGGGCGGCCGATCCCCCAGTCGGCCGCCCGGCTTCTTCGTGTGCGGCAGCCGCGCGGGCCATTCGGGGCGACGTGCGCCGCGCCCGAGGAAGGGCCCGCGGCGCGCGGAACGGGGGTGCGTCCCCTCTGCTCTCGAGCCTCTCCGGCCGCTCTACTGGCTCCGCCCGAACCATTCGCGAAGTGGAGCCCGTCCTCACGGATGAGAAGAACCCGTCCCTGCCGCCCGCGGGCTGGTACCCCGACCCGGTCGAGATCGGCGAGCAGCGCTACTGGAACGGCTCCGCCTGGGGAGCGCGGGCCTCGGCCGCTCCGTCTGCGACGCAGGGCACGGCGAACCCCTGGACCGCTCGAGCCGTGCCGGCACCCGCCTTCCGCCCCATGGTCACCTTCGGCGAGGCGATCCGCGAGGGGTTCCGGCAGTACGCGAAGTCCACCGGTCGCGCCACCCGGGCCGAGTTCTGGTGGTTCGTGCTCTTCGTCTTCATCGTCACCGTGGTCCTCGCGATCCTGGACTCGGCACTGGGCACGGACCCGCTGCTGGTCAACCTGTGGTCGCTCGCGACGCTGCTGCCGAGGGTCGGCGTCGCCTGCCGCCGACTGCGCGATGCGGGCTCATCGCCGTGGAACGTGCTCTGGATCTTCCTGCCGATCGCCGGGCTGATCATCCTGATCGTGAAGCTCTGCCGACCGAGCGTTCCGGTGCGCCCGCTGCGGTTCGCGCCCACGGGCACCGTCGGCGCGGGCCGACTGCGCTGATCCGCGTCCTGTCCTGACGCCCGCCCGCCCGCCCGGCGGGGACGCCGGGCCGTCACCGACCGGACGTCGGCCCGCCCGACACGGGCAGCCACTCCCGCCGCCGCACCTTGCCGGCGTCGTCGCGCACGGGCTCGTGCACGACGGCCAGCGAGTCCACCCGCCGCTCGGGGTCGAGTCGTCCGTTGACCCACGCCCGCAGGGCCTCGCCGGTCGGCTGCGGCTCCGCGACGTCGGCGACGGCGTGGATGCGCTGCCCCAGGTCGTCGTCCGGCACGCCGACCGCCACCGCGCTGCGGACCAGCGGATGCGACTCGAGCACCCGCTCGACCTCGGCCGGGTAGACGCTCGCGCCCGCCCTCCTGATGCGGTCGCCGCCGCGGTCCGCCAGGTGGAGGTACCCCTCCGGGTCGAGGTGCCCGTCGTCGCCGAGGGTGTCCCAGCCGTCGGCGGGCGGGGTCGCGGCGCCGAGGTAGCGGTAGGCGGCGCCCCCGGTGCGCCGCAGCTGCACCCGCCCGGTCGTGCCCGGGGGCACCGGCCTGCCCTCGGCGTCGACGACGCGCACCTCGGTGCCGCCGGCCGGGCGGCCCACGCTGCCGGGGTGCGCCAGCCACTCGTCGCCGCGGATCACCGTCAGGCCGTTCGACTCGGTGCTGGCGTACACCTCGGTCAGGCGCTCAGGACCGAGCAGGTCGAGCCAGCGCCGCTTCAGCGCGGGGTCGATCGGGGCGCCCATGTGCACCACCTGCTGCAGCGACGACAGGTCTGCGGCGGCCACCTGCTCGGCCGGCAGCCGCAGGATGCGATGCAGCATCGTGGGCACCAGCAGCACCCAGGTGATACGGTGCCGGCCGATCGCGTCGAGCACCCGCGCCGCGTCGAAGCGGGGCAGCACGATCAGGGCGTGCCCGGTGGTCAGCCCGCGGAAGGCGTAGGTGAACGGGGCGGAGTGGGTCAGCGGACCCACCACGAGCTGCTGCGCGGCCAGCGGCAGGAACGGGGCGGCCTGCCGGCCGGGGTCGACCCGCGCGGGCGCCGCCGCCAGCACCAGCTTCGGGCGTCCGGTGCTGCCGGAGGAGGTGGGCGCCTTCCAGCTCGGCGCGGCCAGCGGCGGCAGCGGGCCGTCGTCGAACCCGTCGAGCGGCGGGTCGAGCGGCAGCACCCTCCGACCGGGGAACTCGTGCGGCTCCGCGCCGAGGACGACGGCCGGGTCGGCCAGCGCCACGACCGCCCGCTGCTCGTCCGGCGGCAGGCGCGGACCGAGCGGCTGCGGGGTGCCGCCCGCGCGCCAGACCGCGCAGCAGGCGACGACGAGCGCCGCCGAGTTGCCGCCCCGCACCGTCACCAGGTCGCCCTCCCGCACGCCCGCGGCGATCAGCACCCGCGCCAGCCGCCGGGACCGCGAGCCCAGCTGCGCCCGGGTCAGCGCCTCCGCATCGTCGCGCACGGCGAGCGCCTGCGGGTCCCGGTCGGCCAGCAGGTCCAGCGCCCGGCCGATCGTCGGGCTCATCGGAACCGACTGCGGCCGCGTCCGTCCAGCACCCGGGCGTACAGCTCCTGGTGGGCGGCGGCCGCGGCGTCCCAGCTGTACGAGGCGGCCAGCGTACGGCCCAGCTCGGGTGCGGGGCCGGTGCCCTCGAAGGCCCGGTCGACGGCGGAGGCCATGCCCCGCGCCACCCCGGCGCCGTCCGGCACGCGCTCGACCGCGCGCCCGAAGACCTCCCGGATCACCGGCAGGTCCCGCGCGACGACAGGTACGCCCGCGGCGAGCGCCTCCATCGCCGCCAGCCCGAACCCCTCCTTGGTCGACAGGAACGGCACGGCGCGGGCCGCGGCGACCAGGGAGGGCAGCTCGCCGTGGTCGACCGGCCCGAGCACGTCCACCGGCACCCGCAGCGCCTCCCGCCGCCGGTCGAACCGTCGGCGGTACTCGGCGTAGTCGAACAGCGTCTCGCCGCCCGCGACCACCAGGCGCAGGTCCGCGTGCCGGCGCCGCGCGAGCGCGTACCCCTCCAGCGCGTCCATCGTGCCCTTGCGGGGCTCGATGCCGCCGACCACCAGCAGGTACTCGCCGAAGCGGTCGCGCCAGGCGTCCCGCTGCGACCGGGCCCCGGCGGACGCGGCGGCGCGGAAGCGGTCCGCGTCCACGCCGTTCGGGATCACGGTCGCGACGCGCCCCCAGCCGGCCTGCACCTCCAGCGCGACCGAGCGCGACACCGTCACGAGTGCGACGGGCCGCTCGATCGCGCGGTCGTGGCAGGCCACCAGCTCGGGCGTGGTGAAGGTGTCCAGGTGGTGCACGGTGCGGATCGCACCCGGCACGGCGTTCGCGGTGATGCAGTCCTCCGCGTGCACGACGTCGTAGCCGGCCGGGTCGAACGCCGCGGCCAGCACGCGGATGGATCGCTGGATGCGGGCTCCGACGGTCTCGTCCGGCTGCGCGGCGAACGGCACGACCCGCACCTGCACGGCGTCGTCGACCGGGCGGAAGAACGCGTCGTCGCCGCCACGGCCGAGGGTCCAGACGGTCACGTCCTCCCCGCGAGCGGCCAGCGCCTCCGCGAGCGCCAGGGTGTGCACGACCCCTCCGCGGGGCTTCGTGGAGTAGGTGAGCAGCGCGATCCTCACCGGGCGCCCCATCCGTACGCCGCGGGCACGCGCTCCGCCAGGTGGTGCAGGCGGCGCCGCGCGCGCCCGACCTCGTGCGGCACGTCGACCGAGGCGACCGCCAAGCCGCCCTTCACGCCGGTGCGGGCCAGCACGTCGCCGCCGGGCCCGACCACCTTCGCCTGCCCGAGGAACCGCAGGCGGCCCTGCACGCCCGTCTGGTTCGACGACACCAGCACCACCTGGTTCTCGGCGGCGCGGGCCACGTCGTACAGGTCGAACAGCCGCGACTGGCGGTCCTGCGGCAGGTGCGCGGCGCGGTCGGTGGTGGAGGCGGGCCAGGCGCCCAAGCAGGCCAGCACCACCGCGCCGTCGAGCGCCAGCGTGCGGGCCGCCTCCGGGAACGTCTTGTCGTAGGAGGTGAGCATGCCCATGCGACCGGCCGGGGTGTCGAAGGCGGCGAAGCGGTCGCCCGCCGCGTAGACCCGCGACTCGTCGAGCGGCCGATGCACCTTGCGGTGCACGCCCCACACCCGCTGCGCCGAGCAGCAGACCGCGGTGTTCCAGCGGCGGTCCGGCCGGCCCGGCACCGCCTCCGCGAGCCCGATGCAGACGATCAGGTCCCCGGCCGCCCGGCGCACCCGGTCCAGCTCGGGCCCGTCCAGGCGCAGCGGCTGCGGCAGGTCCTCGGGGTCGGGGTCGCCCAGGTCGGAGAGGTACCCGCCGAGCGCGGCATCCGGCAGCACGACCAGGTCGGCGCCGGCCGCGCGGGCGTCGGCCAGGATCCCCTCCACCTTCGGCAGCGCCCGCTGCACGTCGCGGCCCAGGTGCGCGGCGACCGCGGCGATCACCGCCATCAGGCCGGTGCCGCCACCCGCGCCCGTACCGCGATCCGCTCCGTCACCCGGGCGGCGTCGCGGGCGACGCCGGCGAAGCGGCCGCTGCCCCACGTCGTCAGCCAGGGCAGGCCCAGGAAGAACAGGCCCGGCACGTCGGTCTCGCCCGCCCGGTGCGTCGGGTGGCCGCTGCCGTCGAACACGCCCACCTCGACCCAGCGGTAGTCGGGCCGGAAGCCGGTGGCCCAGACGACGCTCGTGACGCCCTCGGCCGCCAGGTCCAGCGACGTCGGCTCCTCCTCCGGCGTCCAGACCGGCGTGTAGCGGGGCTCCACCGGGGCGTCGACGCCGGCCCGGGCGATGTGCGCGTCGATGTCGTCCTTGATCGACTCCATCACGCTGTCCGCGTGGTCCAGGTACGCGGACAGCGTCGGGGCCAGGGTCAGCACCTCGCCGTCGACGCCGACGACCCGGCCGGACAGCCGCATGCCCTCCGTCGCGAACCGCCGCAGGTCGATGTCGCGCCCGCCGCCTCGGCCGGTCATGTAGTGGTTCGTCGACTCCCGCTTCGCGAGCCCGGACGCGTGCTGCTGCACGGTCACGTCGTACAGGCCCATGTCCTCGAGCCAGGCGATGCAGTCGCGGCCCCGGTACCGGCGCGCGCTGCGGGGCGCGCGGCCCAGCGCCAGGTGCACGGTGCGGCCCGCCAGGTGCAGGTCCTCCGCGATCTGCGCGCCGGACTGCCCGCTGCCGACGACCAGCACCGCGCCCTCCGGCAGTGCCTCGGGGCTGCGGTAGTCCGCGGAGTGCACCTGCGCGATCCGCGCCGGCAGGGCCGCGGCCAGACCCGGCACCCTCGGCACGTGGTAGCCGCCGGTGGCGATCACGACCTGGGCGGCGGCGATCGCGCCCGCGCTCGTGCGGACCTCGAACCCGTCATCCGCGCGGCGCAGTCCCAGCACCTCCACGCCCTCGTGCACCGGCGCGTCGAAGCTCGCCCGGTACCGGCCGAGCCACGCCTGCACCTGCTCGCGCGTCATGAAGCCGTCGGGCTCGTCGCCGTCGTAGGCGAACCCCGGCAGGCGGCACTGGAAGTTCGGCGTGACCAGCGTGAAGGCGTCCCAGCGGCGGTCGCGCCAGTCGTGCGCCACGGTGTCGCGCTCCAGCACGACGTGGTCGATCCCGCGCTGCACGAGGTGCCAGGAGGCCGCGAGGCCCGCCTGTCCGCCGCCGATGACGGCGACCTCCACGCGCTCCGGCAGCGCCGCAGCGCCGCTTCGCACGACAGCGCCGCTCATGCGCGCACCTCGACGGGCAGCGGCGGCGCCATCGCGAGCACCCGCACCGGGGCCTCCGGATCGAGCCCGGCGGAGCGCTGCCGGATCCGCTCCGCCTGCGCCAGCGCGCTGGTGCAGAGGAACCCGAAGCGGACGCGCACCCGCTCCCCCGCCTCCTCCAGCGCGGTCGTCGCCCGACGCGCGAACTCGCCGACCGGGTACTCGGCCCCGACCTCCAGGTGGTCCCACATGACCAGCGACGGGGAGTAGCAGTCCTCCACCGCGCCGTCCGGCCACCGGACCGTGAAGTGCATCTCAGGCATCGACGAGCTCCCCCTCGGCCACGCGGGCCTCCAGCGCGTAGGCGTCCGGGCGGCGGTCGCGCAGCGCGAACATCGCCCGGCGGGCCGTCGCCAGCTCCTCCGCCACGTCCACGGTCGCGACCGCGAGGCCGGCGGAGGTCCCGGTGTCGGCCAGCACGTCGCCGCCCGGTGCGATCACCGAGGCGGAGCCGACGAAGCGCAGGCGCCCGAACTCGCCGGCCTGGTTCGAGGCGACCCACACGATCTGGTTCTCCAGCGCCCGGGCCTGGTCGTACAGGCGGAAGCGCTTCGTCCAGCGGTCCTCCGCCAGGTCGGTCGCCCCCGCCGTGCGCGCGGCCGGCCAGGCCGAGACGCAGACGACGATCTCGGCGCCGTCGAGCGCCAGCGAGCGGGCGCCCTCGGGGAAGGCCTTGTCGTAGCAGATCATCAGGCCGATGCGGCCGACCGGGGTGTCGAAGGCGGCGAAGGAGTCGCCGGCGGCGTAGCTCATGCTCTCCCCGAGCGGCTGGTGCACCTTGCGGTGCACGCCGAGGACCCCGTGCCGCGTCAGGGCCACCGCGGTGTTGTAGCGGACCGGGTCGTCGTCGGGGCCGTCGGCCTCGCAGATGCCGAGCACGACGACCAGGTCGCCGGCCAGCTCCCTCACCCGCGCCAGCTCGGGTCCGTCCAGGCGGATCGCGGGCGGCAGGGAGTCGGGCCGCGACGGGTCGCCGTGCCCGCCCAGGCTGGACAGGTAGCCGCCGATCGCGGCCTCCGGCAGGGCCAGCAGGTCGGCGCCGGCGGCGGTCGCCGCAGCCGCCAGCCGCTCGATCGTGCGGTAGTTCTCCTCCAGGTCGCGGCCGAAGCCCTCGGACGCGGCGGCGAGCGTGACGGTCATGTCGTGCTCCTTCGGTTCGGTCAGGCGTGGCCGAGGCCCGTGACGGGGCCCCGCAGTGCGGTGGTGCGCTCGCCGTCGGGCCAGAGGAGGCGCACCCCGGCGGCGGCGGTCAGGCGGCCGACGGCGGCCGTCTCGGTCAGTGCCGGACCCCGAGGGGCGAGCCCCATGCGGCACTCCCCCGGGGCGTCGGCGGTGAGCATGCCGAAGCCGGGGAAGCAGGTGAGCCAGTCGCCCATCGCCGCGTCGGCTGGCGCGGGAACGCCGGCGACGTCGATCTCGGCGCCGCAGCCGGAGGCCTCCGCCAGCATCCCGGCGGTGCCGACGACGCCGGCCATGCTGACGTCCTTCGCCGCCCGCGGCGCCGCGTCGCGGACCAGCCGGCCCATCGCGCGCAGCTCCTCCCCCGTGCGCGACGACGTGGAGTCCCACTGCGCGCCGACGGCGCCGGCCCGCCAGCCGCCCGTGACGTCGACGGTGAGGCTGAGGTCGTCGTGCCGGCGACCGCCGCCGCCGGGGACGGGAGCGGCGGTGCGGCCGAGCGCCGTGACGGCGAGCGCCGCGGGCACGCCCAGCTGCGTGTGCCCGCCGAGGATCGGCACGCCCCACGCCTCCGCCGCGCTGCGCAGGCCCCGGATCGTGCGGCGCACGACGTCGAGGTCCGGGCCGGCGACCGCGTCGAGCAGGCCGATCGGGTCGGCGCCCATCGCGGCCAGGTCGTTCACGTTGACGAGCACGCCGCACCAGCCCGCCCACTCGGGGTCGCGCTGCACCATCGCGGGCAGGATCGCATCGCACGCGGCGATCACGTCGCTGTCCGGAACCGGGGCGCCGTCGTCGCCGACGAAGCCCGGACCGCCCAGCGAGGTCGTGGGCGCGGCGCCCCAGGCGGCACCGAACGGGTCGAGCAGGTCGACGAGCGGCGCCTTCGTGCGCTCGGCGAGCGCCTGCACGCGGTCGATCGGCCAGCGCATGCGGCGGTGCGGGGCGCCCGCCACCTCCGCGGCGCCGTGGTCCGTCCACCCCAGGCGGCGGAACATCCCCGAGTAGCGGTCCTGCACGGCGGCGTCGAACCGTAGCACGCCCGCCGCCTCCGCCACGTGGCACGCCTGCTGCACCAGCTGCGCGCCGAGCCCCGCGGCGCCCCGCACGCGCTCGTCGACGACCAGGCGGCTGCCGGCCCACCAGCCGATGTCGCGGGCGGTCAGCGGCGCGAGGCGCACCCCGCCCAGCACTGCGCCGTCCGCCGCGGCGACCGCGACCAGCACGATCGCGCGCGGATCGTCGTCCACCTCGTCCGCGTCCGACCCGGCGAACAGCCGCTGGTCGTCCACGAAGGCGTCCCGCCGCAGCCGCCGGTAGGCGGCCAGCTCCCGCCCGTCCGCGCGGCGGATCGACCAGGGCGCCACCGGGCGCGGCGCTCCCGTCAGCACGGGGACGTCGAAGGAGGCCGCGCCGATCATCAGGCGCCGGCCGTCTTCAGCACGCCGCAGGCGCCGCACGCCGCGCAGCCCGCCTTCTGCTCGCTGCCGAGCATGCCCGCGGCCACCAGCAGCGCGGCCACCTGCCGCGACACCGTCTCGAGGATCGTCCGGCTGGGCGCCGGCACCCCGTCCACGTCGGTCGCCAGCGTGCCCCGCAGCGGCCGGAACGGCACCACGAAAGGGTAGACGCCCAGCGCGATCAGCTCGTCCGCCCAGCGCGGGACGTCGTCCGGGTCCTCGCCCAGGCCGACCAGCAGGTAGGTGGACACCTGGTTGCGGCCGAACACGCGCACCGCCTCCGCCCACGCGGCGCGGTACTCGTCGAGCGTCACCGTGCTCTTGCCCGGCATCCAGCGCTGCCGCACCGCGTCGTCCATCGACTCCACGTGGATGCCGATCGACTCCGCTCCGGCGTCGTGCAGGTCCCGGATCGCGCGGAGGTCCCGCGGCGGCTCGATCTGCACCTGGATGGCCAGCTCGGGCACCGCCGCCTTGATCGCCGCGACGCAGCGCGCCAGGTGCTTGGCCCCGCGGTCCCAGCCGTTGGAGGTGCCGGTCGTCATCACCATCTGCTCGACGCCGTCCAGGTCGACCGCCGCGCGGGCGACCTCCGCGAGCATCGCCGGCGTCTTGACCGCGATGGTCGCGCCCGCCTCCAGCGACGCCTCGATCGCGCAGAACCGGCACCGCTGGTCCTCGTCGTAGCGGACGCACGTCTGCACGACCGTGGTCGCCAGCACGTTGCGGCCGTGCAGCCGCGCGATCTGCTCGTACGAGGTGCCGTCGGCGGTCGTCAGGTCGTAGAACCGGGGCCGGTGCACCGGCGCCACGTCGATGCCGACGTCGATCGGCCCGGCGTCGCCGGTGTCCAGCAGCAGCCGTCCGCCGGACACCAGGTAGGGGCTGTCCGCCTTCACCGGGATCACGGCCTGCTCACCGTTCCACAGCACGTGGCCGTCGTCGCTCGGGCCCGCTCCCGCCTCCCGGTGCACGGGGGCGGCGATGCGCAGGCCGCGCAGGGCGACGTCGACGCGGCGCGACACCGCGTCCATGCCGGTGGCCGGCGGTGCGGCGGACCCGCCCCGCACCGCGGGCAGGCCCAGGTTCGTCGCCGGTATCAGACCATGTAGGTGCTGTTGATGACGGCGCCCTTGTTGGCGAAGTAGATGAGCGCGTCCTGCACGTCGAGCGGGTGGCAGGGGATCGTGCCCTCGATCAGGTCCTCCTCGCGCAGGCCGTGCAGCGACAGGCCGAAGCGGCACACGAAGACGGTGCCGCCCTCCGAGATGAAGGTCTTGATCGTGTCGTTGATGTTCTGCTCGCCCGGGAAGGCGGAGTCGCCCGGGGTCGGGAAGCCGCGGGTCGCGATCGCGTTCATCGCGCCGGGGCCGTAGAAGTAGAGGACGGAGTCGAAGCCCTTGCGCAGCGCGCGCAGCGCCTGCAGGCAGGCCACGAAGCTGACGCTGGACTCGTGCGCGATGCCGTGCACCAGCGTCAGGTACGACTGCCCGGGCTCGGCCTGGATGTCCGGGAAGATCTTGGTCGACCCGTAGATCGAGGTGCCCTGCGGCTGCGTGGGGTGCGGCACCTCGCCGCGGGAGGTCTCGATGTTGGCGAGGATCGTGTCGTCGAACAGGGCCATGGGGTGCTCCTCGGGGGTCTGTGGTGCGGGGTCGGTGCTGCGGACGTCAGTAGAGGGCTTCGAAGTTCTCGCGGAGGAACAGGCGGCCGAGCTCGCCGTCCTTGACGGCGTCCTGCATGCGGGCCAGCTCGCCGGCGTGGTCGCCCCACGGGAGGTCGGAGGCGAAGAGGATGCGGTCGTGGCCGATGCCGCGCCGCTCGATCTCGGCGACCAGCCAGACGGCGGCGAACCCGATCGCCCAGCTGGTGTCGCTGTAGACGCGCTTGCCGCGCTCGATCCAGTCGAAGAAGCGGCCGCCGATCAGCTTCATGTGGCCGCTCATGCCGCCGCCCAGGTGCACCAGGTGGATGCGCACGTCGTCGCCCCACCGCTCCACCAGCCCGCCGATGCGGTCGACGTCGCTCGCGCCGCCCGGCGAGGTGTGGACGTGCACGGTCAGGTCGTGCTGCTGCGCCGCGTCGAACATGCGCCCCAGCTGCACCAGGCACTCCGCGTCGTCCGCGGCACCGCCCAGCAGGAAGCTGGTCTTCAGCGCCGCGACGCCGTCCTCACCGGCCAGCGCCAGCGCGGCCGTGTTGCGGTCGGCGTCGCGCGGCCGGGGCGAGATCCAGAGGCCGCAGCGCACCCGGTCGTCGGCCTGCGCGGCCTCCAGCGCCAGCTCGTTCAGCCCGAACGCCACCTCCGGGATCGGGACCCCGTAGTTGGGCAGCACCAGCGTGCGCTCGGTGCCCTCCCGATCCAGGTCGGCCAGGAACGCCTTGACCGTCTCGCGGGCGGTGAGGTCGGCGCGGATCGGCGGGCCGCCGTAGAAGGGGAACGCGGGCAGCGCGCCGATGTGCCGATGCGCGTCGTGCACCCCTGCTGCCATGGCTCCAGTCGACGACCGCCTCGTTTCCCGATGGTTTCGCCGGGAACACCATCGGGTCACCACACGCCGGGCGGTGTTGCCGGCAGATCACGGGACGCTCAGAAGCGCAGGGCGAGCGGGCCCGCCGCGCGGCCCTCCCGCCACGGCGGGGAATGGTCCGGCCGGCCGGGGGCGCGCGTACCCTCGGGCGGGTGCGTCCCGCCGGCGAAGGACACGAGCGCCCCGGCCGCGGGCGGGCGCCGGACGCTGTGCGCCGACCCGGCGGAAGGCTGCTGGTGCCGCTGGTGGTCGCCGCGGCGGCGGTCGTGGTGGCCGGCACCGCCGCGAGCGGACCGGCGGTGTTCACCCCGTTCTCCTTCGGCGGCCTGCAGCCCGCGCCCGGCGCGTCCGAGCGGTTCCGCACCCCTCCTCCGCCCCGGCCGCCCGCGCAGCCGGTCGACCTGGCCGGCGACCCCGTCCTGCGCACCGCGCTGACGGTGCTCGTGTGGGTCGTCGCGGCCGTCGTGCTGATCTCGGTGGTGCGGCTGCTCGTCCTGGCGCTGCGCGACCGCGGGCGGCGGACGGGGGTGCGCGGGCTGGTGACCGGCAGCGCGGTCCCGGTCGCCGAGACCGCCGACGCGCCCGCGGTGCTGCGGGGCATCGCCGCCGCGCTGGCGTCGATCGACGAGGACCGCGAGCCGGGCGACGCGGTGGTGCGCGCCTGGTTGGGGCTGCAGCAGGCCGCCGAGGACGCCGGTTTCGCACGGTCGCCCGCCGAGACGCCGACCGAGTTCACCGGCCGCGTGCTCAGCAGGACCGGCGCGGACCGGGCGGCGCTGGGCGCGCTGCTGCGCCTCTACCTGGGCGCGCGCTTCGGCGACGGCGGCATCACCGCCGCCGACACGGCGGACGCCCGGCGGGCGCTGCTGGCGCTGGAGGCCTCCTGGCAGCTGCAGGACGCGACGGGCGGCACCGCGTGACCGCCGCCGACGTGGTGCGCAACACCCTGATCGCGGGCTTCGTCGCCGTGCTGGTGGGCATCGCGGCCGCCGTGGTCGGGCTCGACCCCGCGCACGCGCTCGCCCTGGGCTGCGGCGTGCTGGCGGTGGTGCTCGTGCTGCTGGTGCAGCGCAGCGCCGACCCGCTGGTCGACGCGCCGCCCCCGGAGGAGGACTCGGACGCCTCCCCGTCCGCCGCGGGCAGCAGCAGCGTGGACCGGCTGGCCTGGTCGATGGTCGAGCACCGCACCCTCGTGCGCGGCGTCGTGGTCGCCCGCGTGCGCGCGGTCGCCGCGCACCGCCTGGCCGAGCACGGCCTCGACCCGTGGCGCGGGGCCGACTCCCCCGCCGTCGAGTCGCTGCTCGGGCCCGCCGCCTGGGCGGTGCTCCGCCCGGACCGGGACCGCCCGGTGACCCTGCGCGAGCTCGACACGGCCCTCGGGGCCCTCGAGCGCCTCCCCGCTCCCGAGCCGTTCGGCCCGGGCACCGCCCCGACCGACAGGACCGCCCGTGCCGGCTGACGCCCCGCTGCCCCTGACCGAGGTCGCCCGACTGGGGCACCGGGTGCTCGACGCGGTCGGCACCGTCGTCGTCGGCATGCGCGACCCGCTCGAGCTGGCGCTCGGCACCGTGCTGGCGGGCGGCCACGTGCTGTTCGAGGACGCGCCGGGGCTCGGCAAGACGCTGGCCGCGCGCAGCCTCGCGACCGCGCTGGGCCTGGACTTCCGGCGCCTGCAGTGCACGCCCGACCTGCTGCCCTCCGACATCACGGGCTCGTTCGTCTACGCGCCGAGCACCCGCGAGTTCGAGTTCCGGCCCGGGCCGGTCTTCACCGGCCTGTTCCTGGCGGACGAGATCAACCGCACGTCGCCGAAGACGCAGTCGGCGCTGCTGGAGGCGATGGCGGAGGGGCAGGTGACGATCGAGGGGCGCAGCCTGCCGCTGCCCCGCCCCTTCCACGTCGTCGCCACCTCCAACCCCATCGAGTACGAGGGCACCTACACGCTGCCGGAGGCGCAGCTGGACCGCTTCCTCGTGCGGCTGACCGTCGGCTACGCGGACCGCGACGGGGAGGCGCAGGTGCTGCGCAACCGCGTGCAGCGCCGGCGGGAGGCGGCGCCGATCGCGCCGGTGATCGACGCGGGCACCCTGCTGGCGATGCAGGCGGCCGTGGAGGGCGTGTTCGTGGACGACGACGTGATCGCCTACTGCGTGGACCTGGCCGCCGCGACCCGCCGCGTGCCCCAGGTGCAGGTGGGCGCGTCGCCGCGCGGCTCGCAGGGGCTGCTGCTGCTCGCCCGCGCCCTGGCCGTGCTGGACGGCCGCGGCTTCGTCACGCCCGAGGACGTCAAGCGGTGCGCGGTGCCGGTGCTGGCCCATCGCCTGACGCTGACGCCGCAGGCGTGGGCGGGCGGGATCGACCCCGCCGCCGTCGTGCAGCGCGCGGTCGCGGAGGTCGCCGGTCCGCCGGCGGTCGGCCGCGCCGCGCACGGGTGAGCGCACCGGCGCCGCGCTGGCAGCGCCAGGGCGGCGGCACGGTGCTGGGGGTGCTCGGCGTGCTCGCCCTGGGCGTCGGCCTGGCGCTCGGCCGGGCGGACGTGGCACTGCTCGGCCTGCCGCTGGTGGCGAGCGCCGCCGTCACGCTGCGCAGGCCCTCCGGCACGGGCTCCGTGGAGGTGCGCGTCGGCGCGGAGGAGGCCGCGGCCGTCGTGGACGTGCGGGTGCGGGGCCCGGTCGGCACCGAGCTGGTCGTGCTGCGCGCAGCCGCCTACCGCGAGCCCGCGACCACCGTGGTGCTCGGCCCCGCCCGGGCGGCATCGCTGACGGCGCGGCTGCCGCTGCTGCACAGCGGGCCGCAGGAGGTGCTGCACGTCGACGGCCACGTGGTCGCGGCCGGCGGGGACCTGCTGCAGCGGCTGGAGCCGACCACCGCGGAGGCCGTGATCGCGCCCGAGCAGCAGCGGACGACGACCCTGCTGCTGCCCCACCGGCTGACCGGGCGGCCGGGCGGGCACCCCGCGCGACGGCTGGGGGACGGGCTCGACTTCCGCGACCTGGCCCCCTTCGCGCCCGGCGACCGGCTGCGCCGCATCGACTGGCGCGCGACCGCGCGGTCGCCGCAGCAGGACGCCGAGCCGATCGTGCGACGGATGGACGCCTCGGCGGAGGCGGCGGCCGTGATCGTGCTGGACGGACGCGACGACACGGGGTCGGTCGTGGCCGAGTGGAGCGGCGAGCGCCCGGCGCGCACCGGCACCACCTCCCTCGACCTGGCACGGCCCGCGGTGGCCGCGATCGCCGCGACCTACCTGGAGGCCGGCGACCGCGTGGCGTTCCACGACCTGGTCCGTGCGGGCGGCGGGACGCGGAGCGGCGGCGGCCGACGCCGGCTGGAGCAGATCCGTGCGGCGGTGAACCGCACGGCGCCGCGGCCGGAGGGCGTGCTGCGGCCGCCGGTGCTGCCCGCGGGCGCCGTGGTGCACCTGGTCGCGACCTTCCTCGACGACGACGTCGCGGGCCTCGCCGTGCTGTGGCGCAACGCCGGCCACCGCGTCGTCGCGATCGACGTGCTGCCGCAGCCGGACCTGGGGGGCGTGGACGACCAGCGGCGACTGGCGCACCGCGTGCTGCGGCTGGAGCGGGAGGCGCGGCTCGACCGGCTGCGGCGCGTCGGCGTCGCGGTGATCCCCTGGCAGGGCGCCGACCGCGACGTGCTGCTGCGGCAGGCCGAGCGGTACCGGGGGCCGCGATGAGCCGGGCGTCGCGGCCGCGGGTGCGGGCGGCCTTCCGCATCGGCCCCTGGGTGCCGGGG